>JBFHWR010000001.1:0-40314 GCA_041599395.1 Gemmatimonadales bacterium
GCATTGGATTGTATATAGAACTTGTTGTTCGAATCGAAGACGTATTTCCAATAGTCATAATTGAGCTTGACCTCGAAGCGGACGAGGTTCGTTCCGGGGTCGCTCGGGTCGGGGGTACCCCTCCACACCAACGGCTCGACAGGCAGGCCGCGCACGTGACAGCACGGCGCATTGGGATTGTTTGCGCAATACCCTGGACTCTGGCCGCACAACTGATCGGGCGATTCCAGTGCCTCGGACGGCACCTCAGCCACTTCGTCGAGGCTGTTGACCTTGGTCGCCCCAGCGATCAGGCGTGTATCGGCAGGCACGGCACTGCCATCGCACATCCGAACCCCGTGCACCGCGTTGTAATAGTTGACGTTTGAATTCCAGTTGTTGAAGTCGATGGAGTCCTGCCGGGTGAACCCGTACACCGGCGTGACCATCGCCCCTGGCGGGTAAACGAAGATCTCGCGCTTCTCCTTCCAGGTCTCCCACACCAGCTCGGCGCTGGGCCTGGCACCGGCGAAGCTCCGCGACGCATCCGGGAAGCCCCGCTGTTTGTTGTGGGTATCGGGATCGAGGGCAGGCCAGTTGGCGGCGATGAAACTGTTCCACGCAAAGATGTCGTAGTTAGGCGGGCTGCTGAATTTCGGATCCGGTAACTCGGGACAATCGAGGTCCAACACGTCGCCCGTCGCTTTTTCGCAACTGGCCGGTTCGGCGAGGAACTCATCCACCGCTTGTGGGCGCTCACATCCGAGAACGAGCAAAGAGAACGGAAGCACAACGAATACGCCCGCGTGAGCGCGACGGCGCTGTTTCATGGTTCGCCTCCTCAGGCCAGTCACGTGCTGCCGGCAGGGTAACGTTTCCCAACCGGCTCAATATGAACGGCACTATTTATTCGAACGTATCAGTCACGCGAAGGCGCAACAAGCGTAGCAGACAGCGGCGACGGGCAGGATGACGCGCTTTGCGATCTTGTGTCGTGATATGAGTATTCCGACGGGTCGGAACGCGGTCGCGGATTGTCGTCCGGGGTCGGACGGAGGCACCGACGCCCAGGTAAACACTCTCACTTCATCGAATCAATAGAATCCGATCAATCACCGGATACAGCCATTCAACCCCGCGTTCCGTCACCACCGCGTCGTCCTCTATCGGGATTCGCACTTTCGCGCCGTTCCACTCGGCTGCTCGTGTATACGCAAAGAACTCGATCGAGAGCAGGTTGGACGGCTTGACCTCGAACGTGAGGCGGAGCGGGTTGAAAAACGCGATCGACGGGCCGATCCCGTGGCCCAGATTCCCGACCGAATGCGATCCGACGATCACGTCGGTGTCGTCAGTATCAGAGGGCCGGTTGAATTCAGCCATCACAGAGTAGCCCGGCTCTGCCGCGATACGGGCATTGATCTGGTCGTAGTTGGCCTGCGCGGTGCGGCCGGGTTTGATCGTCGCCTTGATGATGTCGCGCACCCTGAGCGCCCGGTCGAAGGCATTCTGGATACCCCTGGGCACTTCGGTCTCGCCATCACGCAATACGTATGCGATGCGCTTCATGTCAGTATAGAAGTTGAGATACCCGACACCCCAATCGATCATCAACAGGTCACCCCGTTGAATTATCCGCTCGTTGGACGTTGCCTCGATGCCGTTGGGTCCCGTGATATAGACTGACGGCATGTCGAACGAAGAGCCCAGCCCATTGGCCAGCAACTGATCCCACATCCACCAGGCGACGTCTTCGAGCGCAGTCACACCCGGCGTGATTACCTCATTGGAGAACGCGCGCTCGGCGATACGGCGTGACCATTCTCCGGCTTCCCCAAACGCCACGATCTCCGATGCCACTCGGCGTGACCGGAAGTCGGACACGAGTTTCTCCGCGGACACGAGGCGTTCCGCATAGGGCTCGCCCAGGGTTTCGGCCAGATGGAGGTAGCCGGTGTGGGAGAGGCCATCGGCTGCGCCAATGTTGCGTGACATGTTGACGCCGATCCGCCGGGGATCGCGTTCCGCTACGAATTCGAGGAGATCGAAGGCGCCGCCCACGCGGTCGTACACGCCGCAGGCCTCGAGCATCCTGCCGCCCACGCCGGCGGCGACGCGCTCGATTCGATCGGCTCCACGATCGGTGAAGATGTAGTAGCCGATGCTGCCAGTGTATCCGCGCCCGAGGTCCTCATACAGCGGATCGTTGTGCCCTTCCTTCTGCATCACGATCCACATGTCGATGCCGTTCTCCCGCATGGCCTCCGGGAGAATGAGATCGAACTTTTCTTTGCGGATTTGACACATCCGATCCCACCTTCGGCGCGACTCCTGGGCTCTGCCCACGTCGGCGGACACGCTAATCAGGACCAACGACGCAACCGCTACAAACAGATGTCGGAACACGGTGATAACCCCTGTGTTGACGGAACCTGAGGAAGCAAACCGTGCAATGAGCATTACGTACGTTGCACACTGCTCCACCCGGACCCCGAACATTGTTGATACTCACCACTCACCACCTACCACTACCACCTAATCATTCAGCTTGCAGCCTCGGGTTTTTGAGGTCAAGTTTGCTCCCTCGTGCAAAACCTCTTCCCCCTCCAGGAGGTCTCCATGAAGCGCATTGGCATGGCGGTAACCGCAGCGATGATCGCCTTCGGATCCTCGGTACTCGCCCAAGACCAGCCGAATCCGGTGATATTCGGCCAGTACTATCGCTGCAACCAGGGTCAGGAAACGCGGGTCGATGACATCGTGCGCGGCGTGGTGGGACCCGTGGTCCAGAAGCATGTGGACATGGGCCATTTGACCGGCTGGGTCTGGTTTGCCCACTCGCAGGGTGGCGCGTGGCGCCGGCTATTTGCGATCGTAGGGACAGACCTCGCCCAGATGATGGATGTCAGGGAGCAGATGGTCGCAGAGTTGACCGAGCAGCATGCCGACGCGCTAGGAGAACTTGGCTCGATTTGCGGGAGCCACGACGACTATATCTGGGTCGGTATTTCCACCTCTACGCCGGATCCTGCCGCCGTTGGCGGCGCGACCTTTTCGACCTACTATGCCTGCGATAACGCCCGCGAAGGTCGCACCAATCAGATCTTCGAGGACGTCCTCGCACCTCTGTTCAAGAAACACGCTGACATGGGCCACCTTGCGTCGTGGGGCTTCTACGCGCACCGCTCGGGAGGCATCTTCCGCCGTCTCATGACGTTCAGCGGGGCGAATCACAAGACGCTGCTCAACATGCAAAACGCAATTTTCCAGGAGGCGAACCAGACGAACGCACTCGCGATGAACGAGTTCCGGGAGATCTGCAATTGGCACACGGACTATATGTGGAACAACGCGACGACGGGGCAGTGAGCCGCAGATAGACGCAGGCCAGGCGGATGCACCCAGATCGGCGCATCGGTCGTTCGAGCGGCCGGTGCGCCGTGTGCTCTCAAGGTGTCCTAGCAGATGCATTTTCTGAAATGTGCGACGAAACAGGCCAGCCACGGCCACAGCGCTGTCGCGCTGTGCAAGCCAGCGCGGGCGGTCCAGGAGCAGTGACCTTCAGTGACCTCCCAGGGTATTATTGCCAGGTTGAACGGAGCTACCAAACGTTCCTATGCGTGCACGATGGTTCCCACTGCTTCTACTCGCGGCCGGCTGTAACAGCGCGGTCAGTCCGGCGGGAACTGCCCAGTTCGAAGTGGTGGCCAGCCTGGGTGAGCCTTTCGAGCTCAAGGTGGGCGAATTGGCACTGGTAGAGGACGCAAACATCAACGTGCGGTTTTTCGAGGTGGCCTCAGATTCCCGTTGCCCCAGCCTTGCGTTGATCTTGTGTGTGTGGGAAGGTGACGGCGCGATCCTCGTCGAGAGTGCCGGGTCGAACTTTGCGGGCCGCATCGACACGCTACACACCACGCTGGACCCCAAGATCATCGAGCTGGGCAGTGTCCTCCTGGAATTGCTGCGTCTGGATCCCTATCCGGAGACCACGGACCCTATCCCGACTGAGCAGTACACTGCGCGGCTTGTCGTGCGGAACCGGGCATAGCTCCCAAGATTTTGATCAAGTATCGATTTGGGATTTGGCCAGGAGCGTGGCGCCCTAACCGGCAACGGTAACCGCGGCTCCTCCCTTGCCCCAACGCATACGCTTGCGTGGCTCCCGTGAGCGCCGTTCCCTGAGCAGCTTATGCAGCATCGTGCTCCGCTGAAACGCCGCCACGACCTGTGGGTCGAAGTGAGTGCACGAGCATCGCGTGACTTCGGCTACCACCCGGCCGTAGGGGATGGGAGCACGGTACGGGCGTTCCGTGGCCATCGCATCGATGGTGTCGGCGACCGTAATCACCCGGGCGCCCAGCGGGATCTGATCGCACTGCAGGCCGTCTGGATACCCCTTGCCGTCAAACCGTTCGTGGTGGCTCCTGATGCACGACTCGATGTAGCCCCGCAGGCTCGTGACGGTTGCGGCCAACTCCGCCCCCTTCGCGGGATGGCTCTCCATCAGCTCCTGCTCTTCGGGCGTCAGCTTCCCTGACTTTTGGAGCAGGGGGGCGAACTCCTCGTAGATCTTCCCGACGTCGTGCAGCATCGCGGCATGCTCGATACGCTCGACCTCGCTGGGCGACAACCCCATTTCTTGCGCAAGGATCTTGGCGTACTTCGAGACACGGAGCGAATGGCCCGAAGTGTACCGGTCACGTGCCTCGATGGCTTTGACCATTAGCTCCAGCGTGTCGCGACCGGCCTGTTCCAGTTGGAGATTCACCGAATTGACGTGTCGTACGAAGAACAGTGGGATCGCGATGATGGCAAAGCCAAGCAGACCGAGTTGGATATAGAGGAACGCGAGCAACAAGCCCATTGAGCTGGCAAACATGTCGTAGATCAGCCAACGCCCGACGAGCCGGCTCCACCCCTCGCGAAAGCCCACCTTGCCGGAGAGCGCCACCGCCGTGGTCACCGCGCCGTTACCAACCACGAAGTAGACTGCGACCGCGAGGATAAAGGCCGGCACGTGTACCGTAAACACCTGAACCGACGGTACGCCGCCAAGCGCGACGTAAATCAGACCCGCCAGGCCGACACCAACGATTTCCTTTGAGGTGTTGTGCGTGATCTTGATGAGCGGCCGCCGCCGCATCGCTCCCTCGGCCACGACCTCGGTGAGCCCGGCGACCGCCATTGCCCACGCGGGTCCCAGCAGGACAACCGCGGCGAGGAACGGAACGAACGATACCGCATTGATGGTGGCGCTGGTGTCGTCGCGGAGCGTGAACGCCTCGGTCAGGAGTCCAAGCGTCACCAGTGCCGCAAATGCGACCCCGTGGGACGTCGAGAGACTGTTCCAACTGGTCGTCACCAGGAGGGCCACGGCCAAGAGGCCGAGCGCCGAGACGTAGAGCGACAAGATGGTGTCGCGAGTGTGCATCGAGTCCTAGAGGCTAAATGGAATGGCAGGCGCCGGGACGCGCCCCACCACGTCGTATCCCCTCACTCCTTCTGGTACCGCGACTGCAGCCAGCGGTTGGTCGCATCCAACACAGCCAGCACGGCGGCCGGCTCCTGCGAATCTCTCACACCGCCCGTGCCCACCAACAACTCGCTGGTCCGCCCCACCGAAACGTGCAAGCCCGCTACGACCAAGTTCTTCCCAAACGCTTCGAGGATTCTCACCCCTTCCAGCTCGAACGTGATCGCGGGCATCACCTTCTCCAGCCCAGCGACTGCGGCACGTGCGGCCGCCATCAATCGTGCCTGTTCGGAATCGGCGGCCAGTGCCTCTCCCCATACCTCTTCGCCGTCCAGCTCCAGGTTGGCGATGAAACGCACTTTGGCGGGACCCGCCGAGACGACTTCCAACTTCTTGTAGAGAATGAGGCGGTTGTGTGGCGACTCCTGCACGGCCCGCTCTTCGACCGCGCGGAGCGGCTCGACCTCGGCTGTTTTTGCGACGCTGATCTTTCGGTGATCGACCTTCAAGCCCAGATGGGCAAGCAGAGCGCTCTCGACGTTGCGAACCACCTGCTTCGGGACGGCGTCGCTATCGGCGAGTATATGAATCTCGATGATTTCACCCACCGGGGAGACGACCATGCGCGCAGAATGAACGCCCTGCAGGCTCTGCAGGAGGTTTTCCGCACGCTTGACTCCCCATGGGTCGGGCTTTGCGCCCTCGTCGGCGGCTCGTGCCGCGTCTGCCGCGCTCAAATTTGCTCGCTTTCTTGGTTCTCTAGGTCTTCCCCGAACACAACCACAATGTTACCACCGCGTCCCTTCGCCTGATACATCGCCTTGTCTGCCGCTTCCATGACGTCTTCGTCCTCGGACGATCCGGGATCATGACAGGCGACGCCCACCGACACGGCGATCTCCCCCCGCGCGAACCCCAACGACTCTCCCAGCGACTCGACAGATTCCCGTACAACCTCCCCGACACGCCGGGCTCCGTCTGTGTCCGTCATCACCAACACCACGACGAATTCGTCACCGCCGTATCGGGCCGCCAAGTCGGTCTGCCGCACCGACCGAAGGAGAACCTTGCCGACGCCGGCGAGCACCTTGCTCCCCATTTCGTGACCGTGGAAATCGTTGACGAGCTTGAAGTCGTCCATGTCGACGAACAGCACGGCAAACTGTTCGCCGTTACGGCCGCTCCGGGCTTTCTCCTGCTCCAGGCGGTCTCGCAGGACCTTGATGGTCGCGAGCCCCGTCAGCTCGTCTCGTGTCGACTGCTCGATCGCAACGCTGGCGCGCCGTTCATGGTAGGGCGGACACTGGCGAAACGCCGCACGCCCCTTGAGCATTGCCGTCGCAAAGTCGACGCAGGTGGGGTATCCGCAGGCTCCACAGTCCCAGTCCATACCCGTTGGCGCGCGGCCGATCTGCTCGATCACACCCTCGATTTCCTTTGCCGTGGGAGTGTGCGGCACCAGGACGAAGTCGAACGCGGTGGCCACATCGACCGGGACGGCGGCATCCAGAACGGGCTCGGACGATCGGGGAGGTTCCGATTGGGCGACGAGCTGGCGGCGCCAGAAAAGCTCTTCCTTCGGGCCGAGTAGTGGGTGATCAAGCGTACCCTCGAACGGCAGCAGGTCGACAAACCCCAGATCGATCCGCCGGTCGGTCACCGCGTGCGCAATGGCGCCGAGCGAATCGAGCCCACGAACCCGGCGCACTGAACGCTGCGCCGTATGCGCTCCTCGCGCATTCAAGACCGCGAGCGGAAAGCCACCCGGCGCGCTCAGGTGACGCTGCCGGATGACGGGTAGGCGCCTCAGATAGTTGGGTTGATCCGCCGCCGTGACACCGCGGCGGTGAAATAACGTCTCCAGCTCGGAAAAAGTCAGAGAGGCGTCGGCGATGTTATTGCTCTCTTCGAGGGCGACGCCGGCATAGACGAGCTTGACATGCTCCCCATAGACGGATTTCAGGTAGTCCGCTTCAGCTCTCAGGGGTGTCTTCACCGGCGCGAGGTATGGTACCAGCTCGGGGTGGTCGTGACGGATCCGCTGAACCACCAGTGGGCTGGTGGAACGAATCAACGTCCCCCAATCGGGGTCGTCCCACAGCCGGAGGTACTCCTCCGCAACCAATTCGTCCCCAACGACACCCCGCTCCACCGACCTGAACCCGGCTTCATAGCACGCGTTCACGACCTGTTCGGGCGCGAGCGGATAGAAGTGAACGGCGGACTCGACGGACAGGATCATCACGGCGTTCCCAGAAGACGCGAGCGCTATCGCGTCCTCGAGGTCGCCTCGCACACCCACGGCATCATGGGGGCACTCGGCCATGCAGGCGCCGGACAGAATACACGAGTCGTCATCGATCCGGACCACGTCGCCGTCGACCTCGATCGCCTGCGAATCGCAGACCCGGACGCAGGCCATGCAGCCCACACACTTGTCCGTCAGGATCTCGAACTTCACGGATCTCCTCTACCCGAACAATGGGCAGCAGACAGGGACGGACTCGGGAGCGGAAACACGGCCAAAGCACCTCGATGTGTGACCGAAATCTACCATACGTCGTGCCCTCGAGAGCGAATCTGGAGGTTGGGGGGAGCACACTATGGGACGGAACGGTCTTTCTGTCAATCCCCAGTTCTGATTCAACATCTTGTAGTATAGTTACTTAGCGGGTTCACCGGAGAAATTACTGTAGCTCAGGCACAACATAATCACACACTGTTGCGACAGTGATCGAACACAGGTCGATCGGCAGCGTGACCTGTGGGAGGTCTTATTCGGGTGGGGGGTGACGAAAGTATACCAGGTATACAATCGTCTCCCCTTGCGTCGCGAAACACCCCCACAAGCCCACGACCCCCGCCTCCCGGCCACGCGGCCCGCGATGCCGGTTGCCCGCCCTCCAGGCACAATCTCCTCCGCCCGCCGCCAACCTGAGCCCGGATGACCATCCCTCCACCACTACCATTTACCACTCACCAACTGACCACTCACCACCTACCACCTGCTCGAAATAACCTCCCCCAGGACCCCCAACTATATTCTTCTGGCACCATGTCTAACTCAGGTTGCAGTGGCAGGGATATCGATATCGAGAAGGGGCACCCAACTATGACATTTCGGCCCACAGCGTTAGCCGGCGGCCGCGGGACGAGAAGGCCCGCCGTTCTCGCGGCTGCGCTCGCGTTCATTGGGATCACCGTGAGCGGGGCAGCTGCATTGCACCTCCGCATGACAGACAGCCTTCCGAAGCAAGATCAGACGGTGACCGAGTCACCCGACGAAATCCGCGTCTGGTTCAATCAGAAGACGTCACTCGCCGTGAGCCGGCTTGGATTGGACGGACCGGGCGGCAAGGTCGAAATGGGGAAGGTCGAGCCCACCGACAATCCGCGATCGTTCAAAGCCCGTGTGAGCGACGCGCTCTCGCCTGGCGTATACACGGTCTCCTGGCGCACGGCCGGGGATGACGGGCATGTGATCCGCGGCAGATACTCTTTCACGATGGCTGAAACGAGTCCTTTGGCCGACTCGGGACGACCCTAACGTCGTGAGCCCGACTCGCCACCGGCTTGCAGGACACACGGCAACCAAGGATTCCGGTTGCCGTTTTTGTTACCAAGGCCCACGCAAATGAGCGCCGAGTTCGTCGCTTTTGTGTTACAGGCCGTCGGGCGACTCACGCTCTATCTCGCGGTATTCATGTTGGTCGGCGTCGCGGTTTTCTATACTCGCGTCTTTGCCCCGGTGGCTCGGGCCAACCCCTCTCTGGTGCGTACCAACATCGAGCTGGCATTGAGCCGTGCCGGCTTGATTATCGCCGCCACACTCGCCGGCATCGGGATCGTACGTCTCTTTGCCCAGACCTATGCCGTCTTTGGCGTCGATGACGACATGTCGTTCGGATCCGTTCGCATCATCGCGCTCGAGACACCGTGGGGGGTCGGCTGGAGGCTGCAATTCGCCGCTGCGTTTGCGGTCATCGCGGCGTTTGTGTGGGTACGGCTTCAGCCGCGCGTCGGTTGGTATGTAGCGGTCGTTGCAACCCTGCTGGTCGGGGCGACGATTCCGCTCACGGGACATGCCATGGCCCAGCCGACGGGGCAGCTCGTGGGCGTCGGGCTCCAGGTCGCCCACATCCTGGGGGCCACCGTCTGGATCGGGACCCTCCTGATCCTTTATACGCTCGGCCTGGGAAGCGCGGGTGTGGGTGAGCGCGGAGCGAAATGGGACTCGGATCTGATCAACGCCTTCTCCCCGCTGGCGCTCGGCGCGGTGGGTTTCCTCCTCATGGCCGGTGTCACCAGCGCGTTCGTTTTCCTGGATTCATGGAATCAGCTCTGGCACACGGCGTACGGGCGTACACTCCTCGGAAAGATTGCGTTCTTTGCGGGAACGGGCGCTGTCGGCGCATACAACTGGCGCATTTTGCGGCCGCGGCTCGGCGAGGCGGGGAGCGTGCGTGCGATTCGCCGCTCCATCGCCGGTGAACTCCTCGTTGCCCTCATCGTGCTTTGTGTCACCGCCGTACTGGTGGCGTTGCCGTTGGAGCATTGAAGCGGGATACGGACAGCGCCCGGACGCCCGGACGCCCGGCGCTGGGCACCCCGACGCCGGACGGGGATGAACCTTCCGCCGCAGCCGAGGTATATTTCACGGCGCGCCTTGTATGTGAGACGACGGCCAAACACTTTCTTTGTACACCGAGCACTTTGCACCGATAACTCAGAACACCGGACATTGTACAGTGGCTAACGGATTGAAAACCGCGGCATTACTCGGAATCTTGAGCGCGTTGTTCCTGGTCTTGGGCGAGCTCGCCGGCGGCCAAACAGGACTCATCATTGCGTTCGGCATCGCCGTGGTCATGAACTTCGGCTCGTACTGGTTCGCCGACAAGATCGTGCTGAAGATGCACAAGGCTCAGGAGGTCGGGCCCGACCACCCGTTGTACCAAATGACCCAGCGCCTAGCGCAACGGGCAGACCTGCCGATGCCGAAGGTCTATGTCATTCCGACTGATTCACCCAATGCTTTCGCCACCGGTCGCAATCCGGAGCACGCAGCGGTCGCTGCCACCCAGGGAATCATGCGGGTGTTGAACGAAGACGAGCTTGCGGGCGTGATGGCCCACGAGCTGGCGCACGTGAAGCACCGTGACATCCTCATCAGTTCGGTTGCCGCAACGATCGGGGCCGCCATCATGATGTTTGCGCGGTTTGCGATGTTTTTCGGAGGCGGCCGCGACCGGGGCGGCAACCCCATCGCGATGATAGCCATGATGCTGCTCGCGCCACTGGCCGCGATGATCATCCAAGCGGCGATATCCCGCTCACGCGAGTTCGCGGCCGATCGCGGCGGCGCCGAGATTGCAGGCTCACCGCGCGGCTTGGCGGGCGCACTTCGCAAGATCGAGGCGGCGGCCAAGCAGCGACCGCTCGAGACCAACCCTGCCGTCCAACACATGTACATCGTCAAGCCTTTTTCCGGACGCGGTATGCTGTCGCTCTTCAGCACGCATCCGCCCACCGAACAGCGGGTCGAGAGACTGATGGCTATTCGATGATAGGTGTTGGGTGGTAGGTGGTAGGTGGTAGGTGGTAAGTGGTAAGTGGTAAGTGGTAGGTGGGAGGTGTTGGATGTTGAATGTTGGGTGTTGCATGTCCGGTGTTGGGTGGTTGGCATCACCTCACCCACTTGAGCTATGTATCTGCAACTTCTCTGTTCGTGTACGAAAACACTCCCAATCAACTTCAGCCAGAACGCGCCGCACCGGTCAAAGCGCTCGACAGGCAATGCCTGCCGCTGACCAACTACATAAGGAGTAGTGTCATGCCATGTAGCGTATTCTCTTCGCGACCGATGTTCACCAGCCTCCTCTTCGTTGCCGCAACTGTTGCCACGCCGCTCTGCGCGCAAGATGTGACGGGGGGAGCCACGGTGGAAGGCATCACCGAGTACACGCTCCCCAACGGCCTCCAGGTGTTGCTGTTCCCTGACGCGAGCAAGCCCACCACAACGGTCAACATCACGTACTTTGTCGGCTCGCGGCATGAGGCGTACGGCGAAACAGGAATGGCGCACCTCCTCGAACACCTCGTGTTCAAGGGCACCCCCAACCACCCCGACATCCCCCAGGAGCTGACCGAGCGCGGCGCCCGGCCCAACGGGACCACGTGGTTCGATCGCACCAACTACTTCGAAACCTTTCCTGCGACCGACGAAAACCTCGAGTGGGCACTCGACCTCGAGGCAGACCGCATGATCAACAGCTTCATCTCCGCTGATGACTTGGCGTCAGAGATGACGGTCGTCCGAAACGAGATGGAGGCGGGAGAGAACAGCCCGTTTGCCATCTTGATGCAACGGACGCTTTCGACCGCGTATCTGTGGCACAACTACGGAAACTCGACCATCGGTGCTCGCTCCGATGTCGAGAACGTACCGATCGGTCGCCTCCAAGACTTCTATCGGAAGTATTATCAGCCGGATAACAGCATGCTTGTAGTGGCCGGCAGGTTTGACGAACAACGAGCCTTGGAACTCATCGTCGAAAAGTTTGGCGGCATTCCGCGTCCGGACCGAACCGGGGCCAACTACATCTATCAGACGTACACAAGAGAACCTACCCAGGATGGCGAGCGAAGGGTCTCGCTCCGTCGGGTCGGGGACACGCAGTTCGTCATGGCGTCGCACCATGTTCCGCCGGGTTCGCACGAAGAATTCGCTGCCGTCAGCATCCTGTCACATGCACTCGGCAATCAACCATCAGGGAGGCTGCACAAGGGCCTCGTCGAAACAGGCAAGGCCGCAAGGGTCGGTGCTTTCCCGTTTCAGCTTCGGGAAGCAGGTCCCTTGCTGCTGTTCGCGGAGGTGCGGAAGGACAGCTCGTTGGACGGCGCCTGGAACTCTATGCAAGAGATTTTGGCGGATGTCGTCACGAATCCGATCACCGACGAGGAACTGGAGCGTGCCCGCCAGGCATTGCTCCGCACCATTGAACTGACATTCAACAATTCCGAGCGCATCGCACTACAGCTGAGCGAGTGGGCGGCGATGGGCGACTGGCGGTTGTTCTTCATTCATCGTGACCGCATCAAGGACGTTGGACTGGAGCAGGTGCGCCGAGCAGCCGCGCTGTACTTGAAGCCGCAAAACCGGACACTCGGCTTCTTCATTCCAACCGACGAGCCCGACCGTGCAGAGATTCCCACTGCCCCGGACATCGTCGCGCTGGTCGATGATTATGCCGGCGGCGAGGAAGTGGCAATGGGTGAAGTGTTCGACCCATCGCCCGCAAATATCGAGTCCCGCACGTCCAGGATGACGCTTCCGAGCGGGTTCAAGCTCGCCCTGCTGCCAAAGGACACGCGCGGCGAAACCGTGTTTGCGACGTTCAGGGTGCTGTTCGGGACCGAATCGTCGCTCATGCACAAGGGAGATGCCGGGAGTCTCGCCGCCGCAATGCTGATGCGCGGTACGAAGCAGCGGACACGGCAGGAGATCACGGACGAGTTTGCGCGGTTGAAGGCGCAGGTCTCCATTGGCGGCGGGGTTTCCTCGGCAACGGGACGCATCGAGACGACCCGTGAGAACCTCCCGGCGGTGTTGCGTCTTGTTGGGGAGGTCATGCGCGAGCCGGCCTTCGACTCTGCGGAGTTCGAGCAACTCAAGCAGGAACGTCTGGCGAGCTTAGAAGCGGCTCGCTCACAGCCAAACGCGCTGGGGTCAATCGCGTTCAGCCGTCATCTCGCGCCATGGCCCAAGGGTCATCCCCGTTACACTGCAACGATCGGCGAGGACATCGAGGGTCTACAGAACGCCACGCTCGAGGACGCGCAGGCATTCTACACCGACTTCTACGGGGCGAAGCGGGGGCACATGGCCGTGGTGGGTGACTTCGAACCCGACCTCGTCACCGAGATCGTGAGCGATATCTTTGGCGACTGGCAAGCGCCCATGGCTTCGGAGCGGGTCGCTTCCGTGTATCGCGACATCAGCGCCGAGCGTCTTTCCATTGAGACGCCCGACAAAGCGCAGGCGTTCTTCGTGGCCGGGATGAACCTGAACCTGGGCGACGACCACCCCGACTACCCAGCCCTCGTGCTCGCCAATTACATGCTGGGCGGCGGATTTCTGAACTCTCGTTTGGCCACGCGCATTCGGCAAAAGGATGGTCTGAGCTACGGCATCGGGTCGCGTTTCACTGCCCACCCTACGGACGGGAACGGGCAGTTCACGACCTTCGCCATCTACGCGCCGGAGAACGTCGGCCCGCTCGAGGCCGCGTTCAAGGAGGAAATCACCCGTGCACTGGAGGACGGGTTCACTGACGAGGAAGTCGCGGCGGCGAAGGCAGGATACCTCGATTCCCGGGGTGTGAGCCGGGCACAAGATGCCTCGCTAGCGAGTATGTTGTCGCAGCACCTCTACTTCAATCGCACGATGGATTGGGACGCCACCGTCGAAAACAGGATCGCGGATCTCACTCCGTCGATTATCGCGCAGGCGATGCGACGCCACATCGACGTGGACAAGATCACCGTTGTCGTGGCGGGAGACTTCTCGCAGCCGGTGCCATAACAGCCGGTGTTAGGTGGTGGGTGGCAGGTGGTCCGACCTACCACCTTCCACCTAGCACCTGAGGATGTGTGGCTGCGGGTTACGCCACCGCGCACGTCATGTCCTGACCACAACACATCGGCGACTTGATCTTGCCGTGCCCTTCGGGACATTCGGAGATGTGAACGGTCGTCCCGTTATCCAGCTCGAGCGTCCCGTGTTCGAGTTCCGCGCCGCACTTGCCACACGTCATCGTCCCCACGCTCATGCCGCATTTGTCACAGGTGTAAGCCGCCATTCTCGTCCGCCTCGCTCGTACGCAGGTGAATACCAAAGTGATTACCGGTTCGTGAGATCCGGCTCAACAAAGATACTTGGCGGCATGCGTGATTCAACATTCAACATCGAACATCCAACATCCAGCATTCCGGAGCTCAACTGCGCACTCACCCACCCTGCCACCTGCCCCCCCCGAACGGCCCGACCGCCTGACCGCCTGACCGCCCGCTACGCTGCCAGTCTCCAATCGGGATCGGACTGCTGGCACGTGAGATAGGCCAGTCTGGAAGACAGCTCGGCCTGGCTCAGCCCTGCGAGATCGGGGGAGATTTCGCGTAGCAAGCCGGGCAGCCGATTACTGCCGTAGGAGTAACCACGCCGTCGCACGGAGTACGACACCGCCGGTTCACGGGTTACCGGACGGCGAGGCAGCATCTCCACGAGCCGCTCATCCAGCTTGAAATTGCTGAATCGCTTGGCGCATTCGCGGGCCAGAGCCGTGACCTCGCTTCCCGTGTCGCCGGACGGAATCGAACAGACTCCGGCGAATTCCGACTCGCCTTCGACAAAGGAGCCGCGCATGAGCCCGGTGCTGGTGGGGATGTAGAGATCTAGCATGGCTGGACCCCGGCGAACGGTATCAGCCACCGCGTCATTCTCCTCGTCTTGGTTGGGTTCCCGGCCGGGCGATCCGCCCGCAGCACTCAACAGACGTTCGATCGTTCGCGCCAACCCCTGCCCTGGTTCTTCTCCGCGAGGTGGTTGCGTTGCGCACCGGGGGCTACACACCACACCGGTGGTCGGGGTATGGTACGGTACCTCGACATCCGGTCCCTCGCACATGCGGATGACGAGACCATGCTCCCCAAAGCAGAACGATTGCACCACCCTTTGTGGCGGCAACAAGAGTTGGCTTCCGCGGATGACTGCCAGCTTGTGTCCTGCGAGGCGGAGCGTTTGCGCGGTCGCGGCGACCCGAATCCGGCTGCGGTCGGCAACCCATATCTCGGGCACGTTGTACCTTGATTTCATGCGCACCTGAGCAGGCGTCAGTCCGAAGCACGGGGCAGCGGAGCGCACGTCCACCTCCCCCTGTGGCGGATCCGAAACGATGAGGAATTGTTCTGGCGGCGCCCGTGTTTCCAATCCTGTTCCTTGTCGCCAAGCCTGCTCGTGCCAGAAAGGGCGATCGGGGTACGGACGCTGAGGTGACGTCTACTCGTTTACCGTGATATCGCGCAATGGGTGTGATCCATCTCACACGCTCATTCCGCGTCGCATTACACATAAATTGTGTGAGAGGTGTGTGGCTGACTGTGAGGTGGGTTACAGGTGGTTGGCGCGTTCAACGTCCAAGGTCGGGAGCCGGGAAACCGGGAGGCAGCGTGTCAGGAACGGATGTCGGATGTTGCTGAACGTTGCACGGTTCGAAGTCGAACGTTGAATATTGAGTGTTGATGTTTTCCTACTCCTCCGAGGCCACTTCGACCGACGACTCGGCCGCCGCCTGGTAATCCTTGATCTTGCGATAGAGTGTCCGCTCCCCGATGCCGAGCTTCTCCGCGGCGCGGCGACGATTGCCTCTCGTCTCCGTGAGCACCGCCTCGATCGCCGCGCGTTCCACGTCCGCCATTTTCATCCCCGGCCGGTATACCACTTGCCCCTCCGCTTCCGGCGCCACCCGCTGGTCCAGAGGTTCATCGCCGCCCGCGCCGCCCACGCCCCCCACGCCGCCCGGCACGATCTCCTCATACTGCACCGGCGCACCACGACCCACATCGATCACTTCCACGCGCTGCGGCCCCTCCTCGAAGCGATGCCGCAGGTCCTCGACTTGCAGTTTCAGTTCCACCAGCGTCCGGAAGATGAACTCCAGCTCCTTGCCGGGTATTTCCCGCATCTGACTTGGCAGCGGCATGGGCAATAACCGCGACCCGCCTTCACGGACATCGGCAGGGATGTCACTCGGTTTGATCTCGGCGCCCGGCGCAAGCACCACCATCGAATCGATCAAGTTCCGAAGCTGACGGACGTTGCCGGGCCAATGCGCGTTCACCAGGATATCCATCGCTTCCGGCGAGATCCCTCGGAACGAGCGCCCGTGTTGCTCGCTCAGCTCCCGCACGAAACGCTTCACCAAGATCGGGACGTCGCTCTTCCGTTCCCGGAGCGGGGGCAGATAGAACCGGAGCACATTGAGACGGAAAAAGAGATCTTCGCGAAACTCACCGACCGCGACGCGCTCGTTGAGTGGCTTGTTGGTGGCGGCGACGACGCGTACGTCCACGCGGATCGGTACGGTACCGCCCACACGGTAGAACGCGCGGCTCTCCAACACCCGAAGCAGTTTGACCTGGGTGGAGAGCGGCATCTCACCCACCTCATCGAGCAGCAGCGTACCGCCGTCCGCCAATTCGAAACGGCCCAGTCTCCGTTCGGCGGCGCCGGTGAACGAGCCCTTCTCGTGACCGAACAGCTCCGACTCGAGCAGCGATTCCGGGAGTGCCGAACAGTTGACGGCGATGAACGGACCTGCACGCCGCGGGGACAGCATGTGAATCGCCTGCGCGACGAGTTCCTTCCCGGTGCCGGATTCGCCCTCGATGAGAACTGTGCTCGACACGGGCGCGATCTGCTCGATTTTGATCAGGACCTCGTGAATCGCGGGACTCTCACCGATGATCCCCGTGCGTTCCTGCAGGCGGCGCCGTTCGATGAGCCGGCGCGCCGCCGCCACAATGTCGCGCGGGTCGGCCGGCTTCGGCATCCACGCCGTCAGGCCCAGCCGGCGCGCGAGTTCCAGAGGATCGCGGTCACCCGGCTCCTCGAGGCCTACCGTGGAAATGGACGCATCCCGCGCGAGCGCGATGAGTTGCGCCGCACGGTGCTCGCGCAACCCGCCCGTGAGGATGACGACGTCCGGCGGTCCTGCGCGCATGATACCTCGTACGTCATCCATTGACGACACCATGACGGTCTCGAAGTCCGCATTCTCGAACGCCGCGTTGGTGGGGACCGCGGTTTCGAGATCATCCATGGTAATCAGGGCTCGGTCGGGCATCAGTGATCCGTCGGCTCGCGTCTCAAGAGTTGCACGGCATGCTCGATCACCGGTTCGAGCGTCGCCATGCCATCCTTCACGCCACCAGGACTCCCGGGCAGGTTGACAATCAGCGATGCCTTGCGGATTCCCGCAACGGCACGTGACAGTATCGTTCTCGCCATTGCCCCACGCGCATCGGCGCGCATCGCCTCCGCAATTCCCGGCGCATCGCGCTCCACGACTGTCCGAGTGGCTTCCGGTGTCACATCACGTGGCCCGAAGCCCGTGCCGCCGGTCGTGAGAATCACATCGGCCACCGCCTCGTCCGCCCAGCGTATGAGCACACCGGCGATCAAATCCGTTTCATCCGGTACCACATCACGATCCACCAGCTCGTACCCGCGCCGCTCTACCCACTGCACGATTGCATCTCCCGACGTGTCGTCACGCTTTCCCGCGGCGCTCAGATCGGAGACGGTGAGCACGGCAACCCGGACGTTCATCCGCTCAACCCGCGATTACGTCCGTTTGACGCTTCCGCCCTTGTAGAAGGGCATCTTTACCACGCTCGCAGGCACACGTTTGCCCCGGCAATCGATTTCGATTGCCGTGCCCGGCTCAACCGAGTGGTGCGGCAAGTATGTCGTGCCGATACCGTGTTTCAGCGTGGGGCTGAACCCGCCACTCCGCACGACGTCGACCTTATGCCCGTTCAAGTACACGTCATACCCCTGCCGCGGGATGGCGCTCTTTTCACCCACCGTGAACCCGACCAGCCTTCGCCGAGGCCCGCCGCTGCTCTTGATCGTTTGAAGCGCCGGTAATCCTACAAAGGGCGCCCCTTTGTTCAGTTTGACGATCCAACCCAAGTTTGCTTCGTACGGATTGACCGTGTCATCGATGTCGTTGCCGTAAAGCGCCAGCCCGGCCTCCAGCCGCAGGGTGTCACGCGCTCCGAGTCCGATTGGAGCGGCGCGGCCGTGACCAACCAACGCATTCCACATCGTCGTAGCCGATGCCGGCCGAAAATACAGTTCAAACCCGTCTTCGCCGGTGTAGCCAGTGCGTGAAATGAAACAGTCGATGCCTGCCACCTGGCCGATCTCGAACCGGTAATAGCCGAGTTGCGCGACGTCGGTCGAGGTGAGCGACGCGACCAACTGTTCGGCTTTTGGTCCTTGCACCGCGAGCAAGACCACCTGCTCGGAAATATCCTTCATGCGTACGTTGATCGTCCCCTTCTTGGCGATGATGTGCGCCCAATCTTTGGCGATGTTCGCTGCATTGACGACGAGCATGATCCGGTCGTCGAACCGGTAGACCAGCAGATCGTCGACGAACGTCCCTTCGTCGGTCAGCAATGCCGAGTAGTGAGCCTGACCTTCATCCAGGCGAGACACATCGTTGGACGTCAGCCGGTTCACAAACGCATTCCGATCCGGTCCCGAGATCTCAAACTCGCCCATATGAGACACGTCAAACACGCCAACAGCCGTGCGCACGGTCTCGTGCTCCTTGGTGACGCCATCGTACTGGAGAGGCATCTCGAACCCGGCGAATGGAACCATCTTCGCCCTGAGTGAGACGTGCACCTCGTGGAGCGGTGTCCGCTTCAGTGTTTCCGTACCCATTTCAGTCCTTTCCACCCATCAGCGTTACGAGTAGCGCCTTTTGCACGTGGAGCCGGTTCTCGGCTTGATCGAATACTCGAGACTGCGGCCCTTCGAAAACGGCAGCGGTCACTTCTTCACCGCGGTGGGCCGGTAAGCAGTGGAGAAAGATGGCGTCGGGGTGCGCCCGCTTCATCAAGGATTCGTCTACCGTATAGCCCGCAAACGCTCGCTCCCGCTCGTCGGCCTCGCCCTCTTGGCCCATCGACGCCCACACGTCCGTGTTCACGACGTCAGCATCCTCTACCGCCTCCGCTGGATTGCGGGACAGCGAAACGGTCGTCGCCACTCGCGCGGCTTCCAGTACCGCCGCATCGGGGTCGTATCCCTCGGGGCAGGCGAGCTTGAGCTCGAACCCGAGCAACGTCGCCGCATTGAGCCACGAGTTCGCCATGTTGTTCCCATCGCCGACCCAGGCGACGACCTTACCGCTCCATGTGCCCAACGCTTCCCGGATCGTGAACACGTCAGAGAGCACCTGACACGGGTGCAGCAGGTCGGTGAGCCCGTTGATCACCGGAATGGTCGCGTAACGCGCCAGCTCCTCGACATCACGGTGATCGAACGTGCGGATCATGATGCCATCGACATAGCGCGAGAGCACACGCGCCGTATCGGCAATCGGCTCGCCGCGACCCAGCTGGATGTCCCGCGCCGACAGGAACAGGGCGCTCCCCCCGAGCTGATACGCGCCGACCTCAAACGACACCCGGGTCCGAGTGCTGCTCTTGGTGAACAACATCGCCAGGGTCTTGCCGGCGAGGGGGGTCCCGCGAAACCGGCCCGATTTCAGGTCCGCAGCGAGTCCCAGCAGGGTTGAGACCTCCTCCCGCGAGAGGTCAGACATCTTCAAGAAGTCACGTTTCGGCATGTTTCAGGCACAGACGTGCGTCAAAATGACAGGTTTTGGAGAAAAGGATTGTAGCTGAGCTGAGGGGAGGTGTAAAGACGGACGAACCGCGTCGTTACAGGATGAACTTCCGGAGGTCCTCGTCTTCTACGATTCTCATGAGTCGTTCGCGGGCCAAGTCGCTTCCGATGACCAGGTTCTTGTCCGGAATATCCGGAAGCTCGAACAGAATGTCTTCGAGCAGGGTGGTCATGACGGTATGCAGCCGCCGCGCGCCGATGTTTTCCATCCGTTCGTTCATGAGCATCGCGATACGGGCGATCTCTTGGACGCCGTCCGGCGTGAATTCGAGCGTGGCCTGTTCAGCGTAGCAGAGCGCTTGATACTGTTTGATGAGCGAGTTTTCCGGCTCGGTCATGATCCGAACGAAATCATCCGCGGTGAGCGGCGACAGCTCCACGCGAATGGGGAATCGGCCCTGCAACTCCGGAATGAGATCGGACGGTTTTGCGACATGAAACGCGCCGGCTGCTATGAACAAAATGTGATCGGTCGCGACGTAACCGTAGCGAGTCTGGACCGTGGACCCTTCGACGACCGGCAAGAGGTCGCGTTGCACACCCTCGCGGGACACATCCGGACCGGCCTGCCCGCGCTCACCGGCGATCTTGTCCAGCTCATCGACGAAGATGATGCCGTGGTTCTCGACGCGGTCGAGCGATTCGTTCACCACGTCATCCATATCGACCAGCTTTTTCAGTTCTTCGTCGATGAGAATGCGGCGGGCATCGCTCACGCGCACGACGCGGCGTTTGGTGCGCTTGGGAAGAAAATCCTGCAGCGCCTCGGTGAGGTTGACATCCGGCTGGTCCATCCCCGGTTGCGACTGCATGAAATCCAGGATCGGAATTCCCTGCTGGGTGATCTCGATCTCGACTTCCCGGTCCTCCATCTTCCCATCCTTGAGGAGCTGACGGAGCTTTTCGCGCGTGCGCTTATGCCGCTCGGGGGTACTCTCGTCGCCTTCGGTTTCACGCTCGGCACCGGACGCACCACCCGGGCGCACTTCCCCTCTCGATGACACCACGAACAGCGGGCGGGTTTCGGCCTCATCATCAGATTCTCGTTCTTCTGAGGCCTTGAGACCGGCGGCACGCTTGGATGGTTGCTTGGGAGGAGGCGGCAACAAGAGGTCCAGCAGCCGCTCCTCAGCCCGCTGCTCCGCGGTTGGGAACACTTCGTCTTCGCGCTCCCCACGCACCATGTTGATCGCCGAGTCGACCAGGTCGCGAACCATGGATTCCACGTCCCGGCCCACGTACCCAACCTCGGTGAACTTCGACGCTTCCACTTTGATGAACGGCGCGCCGGCGAGCCGCGCCAAACGCCGTGCGATCTCCGTTTTGCCAACACCCGTCGGTCCGATCATGATGATGTTGTTGGGCAGGATCTCGTCGCGGATGTCTTCCGGCGCCCGTTGGCGCCGCCAGCGGTTCCGAATTGCAATCGCGACGGCCTTCTTGGCGTCACGCTGACCGACGATGTACCGATCCAGCTCGGCGACGATTTGCCGGGGCGCGAGCTCTTCGAGCCAGGGCGCCGGATCGGGGCTGTGCACCGCGCGGGTGTCTTTCTGATCGAAAGCTTCAACCTTGATACTCATCAACGCATTCCAGTTGTTGCCCGCCCTGGAGCCGCCATTTTAGTCCAGCTCCAAGAGGGTGATGTTGTCGTTGGTAAACACGCAGATCCCCGCCGCGATGACTAGGCTCTGCTGCACGATATCCTGGGCAGAGAGATCCGAGTGGGCCGCCAACGCACGGGCGGCGGCGAGTGCGTAGTTGCCGCCACTCCCAATGCCAACCATTCCGTCATCTGGCTCGATCAGTTCGCCGGAGCCGCTCACGACAAATGAATGCTCCAGATTGGCAACAACGAGCAGCGCTTCCAAGCGGCGAAGCACCCGATCGCTGCGCCAATCCTTGGCTAACTCGACCACGGCACGCTGCAGGTTGCCGGGAAATCGCTCGAGCTTTTCTTCGAAGCGCTCGAACAGCGTAAACGCGTCCGCCGCAGCCCCGGCAAACCCGGCCAACACCTTTCCGTCGGCCAGCAACCGGATCTTCTTGGCGTTCGCCTTCATGACCGTCTCGCCGACCGTGACCTGCCCGTCACCGCCCATGGCGACCCGGCCATTTTTGCGCACGCTGAGAATCGTCGTCGCGTGGGTGGGGTGTTGCATGAGCCTCCTACGCCCGCGGATGCGCGTCTTGGTATACCTTCTTCAGACGCTCGACACTCGTATGAGTATACACTTGTGTCGTACTCAGTGAAGCGTGCCCCAGGAGTTCCTGAACGGAACGGAGATCCGCGCCCGCGTCGAGCAAGTGCGTGGCGAAACTGTGGCGCAGGCTGTGCACCTTGAATCCGGAACTCTCGTCCAACGTCCCGAGCCATCGCCTGACGATCAGTTGCACGCCGCGGGGCGAGAGCCGCTTGGCCCGTCGCGAGAGAAAGACCGCTCGTTTGTCGCCGCCGAGCACGCGCTGCAACAGGTCATCGCGCAATTCGAAGTACTGACGCAGAGCACGGGTCGCGTATCCTCCAAGGGGGACGATCCGTTCCTTCTTGCCCTTGCCGCGCGCCTTGACTTGATCCGACACGAGGTCGATGTCCCCCATGTTGAGACCTGCAAGCTCGGCAAGGCGGAGTCCGGTCGAGTAGAACACCTCCAACATCGCGAGGTCCCTGAGCGGCCCGAACCCGCCATCCGCCGCCACCTGGTGGGCATACTCGAACATCATGTCCACCTGCGCGCGGTCGAGCACGGCGGGGAGTCGCTTGTCCTGTTTCGGAAGCTTGACCGCCGCGGCCGGATTGACGTCGATGTTGTAGTGATTGTTCAAGAACTGATAGAAGCTCCGGAGGGCCGAGATCGCCCGCGCAACCGAGCGCTTGGCGAGTCCCCGTCGCACCAAGTCACCCATGAACCCTCGCACGGTGAGGCGGTCCACCGACGCCCATTCCCAGGTTGGATCACCAAAGTACCGGTCGCCGAATGACTGAAACGCCAGGAGGTCGCGGCGGTAGGCCTTGACCGTGTGGACGGAATCATTCCGCTCCTTTTCCAAATACTCGAGGAACTGGCTGATCTCGGGGCGCTGAGCGTCCGTCACACTCCCACCGCGGCCGTCTGTTCCGCGAACACGCGCATCGCCGCGAGCGCGCGTTGGGACAGGCGTTCGCGTTTGACCCGCTTGTCGCGCACCGGCTGCTCGAGGGGCGGTACCAGACCGAAGTTCGCGTTCATCGGTTGAAAGTCCGTTGGGTCTGCTCCGTGAAGATAACGCAGCAGGGATCCCAACATCGTGTCCGGCGGCGGAACAATGGGTGTCCGTCCTTCCAGCAGCCTCGCGAGGTTGATACCCGCCAGGAGGCCCGTAGCCGCCGATTCGGTGTATCCTTCGCCGCCGACGAGCTGGCCGGCGAACAACAGGCACTCGTCGTCCTTGGCCGACAAGTACGGGGTGAGCGCCGCCGGCGTGTTGAGGTATGTATTGCGGTGGATGGACCCGAACCGATAGAACTCCGCGTCGGCCAATCCCGGAATCATCCGGAAGATGCGCCGTTGCTCCGGAATGCGGAGCCGTGTTTGAAACCCAACCAGGTTCCACATCTGCGCGGCTTCGTCTTCCTGTCGCAACTGCACGACCGCGTACGGCACGCGTCCAGTGCGTGGGTCCGGCAAACCGACCGGCTTCATCGGCCCGAAGCGGAGTGTCTCGCGCCCACGAGCCGCCATCTCTTCAATCGGCAGGCACCCCTCGAAGTACGGCACACGATCAAACTCGTGTCCCGGATACTGATCACCCTCCAGCAACGCATCGATGAACGCATTGTATTCCGCTTTGGAGAGCGGAGCGTTCCAGAAATCGGTTCCTCCTCCCTTCCCGTACCGCGAGAGCCGGTAGAGCCGCGTTTCATCGAGCGACTCCGTACTCACGATCGGCGCGATGGAGTCGTAGAATGCCAGCGCGTCGAGCCCAAGCCGTTGCGTGATGACCTCGGCCAGCCGATCGGAGGTCAGCGGTCCCGTGGCGATGATTGCGGGAGACGGGAGTTCTGTGACCTCGGCCCTGCGGATGGTGACGTTGGGATGTGAGGATACACGGTCCGTTATGACTCGACTGAACACGTCCCGATCGACCGTGAGCGCGGTCCCACCCGGCAGCCGTGCGCGCTGTGCGACCTCCAACAACAAGCTGCCGAGTATCTCGATCTCCGCCTTGAGCAAGCCGTGGGCGTTGATCAGCTCGGTGGATTTGAAGGTGTTGCTGCAGACCAGCTCGGCCAGACGATCGGTTTGGTGCGCCGGTGTTGTGGTGTGTGGCCGCATCTCGAACAGCGTGACGTCGATGCCCCGCTCGGCGAGCGCCCACGCGGCCTCGCAGCCGGCCAGGCCGCCACCGACGACCGCTGCGTTCACGAAGCCGCCTTGGCGGCGGACTCCTCCTCGATCTCGAATTTGTGCTCGCACGCGACACAACGCCGATATTCGCCGCGCGCCTTGCTGGACCGCTTCTCAGCGCCCACGTATCCGCAACTCGGACACGTGTCCGGCACCGGCCGGTACCACGTCGAGAACTCGCAGTCCGGATAGTTGGAGCACCCGAAGAACGAACGCCCGCGGCGGGTGCGGCGCTCGATCACGTCTCCCGTGCGGCACTGCGGACATTTCACGCCGAGCGGCAGCGGGCGAGTGTGCTTGCACTTGGGGTACTGCGTACACGCCAGGAACTCACCGTACCGTCCGGTCTTGATGACCATCGGCGCTTTGCACTCCTGGCAGATCTCGTCGGTGGGCCGATCCGGCACCTTATCCCGCTTGAGCGGCTTGGTGTATTTGCACTCCGGGTACGTGGTACAAGCAATGAAGGGTCCGAACCGCCCGCTCTTTACCGTGAGCTTCCCGCCGCACTCCGGACACGGTTCCTTCTCGATTTCGTCCACGTCGTGGGCTTCGCGAATCATCGCCGCGGTGTCCACCTTGTCGAGCGCTTTCTTGAACGGGCCATAGAAGTTCTCGAGCACCTTGCGCCACTTGAGTTCTCCCTCCTCGACCTTGTCCAGCTCCGTCTCCATCTCCGACGTGAACTCGACGTTGAACACATCCGGGAACCGGTTCACCAACACCTTGGAAACCGTCTCGCCCAGCTCCGTCGTGTGGAACCTGCGGTTCTCCAACTTGACGTAGCTCCGTTCCCTGAGGGTCGACACGATGCTGCTGTAGGTGCTCGGACGTCCGATCCCGAGCGCTTCGAGATCTTTGACCAGGCTCGCCTCGCTGTACCGCGGCGGCGGCTCGGTGAAATGCTGCTTTGGAGTGATCCCGATGACCGTCGCCTTGTCTCCCTTGTCCAGGCTCGGGATCGGTGACAGGTCTTCGAAGGTGGGCTTCTCTTCTTTTTCCTTGGCCTCGGCGTAGAGCACATGAAACCCGTCGAACACGATCACCGATCCCGTCGCGCGGAAGAGATACTTGCCGATTTCGAAATCGAGGGTAGTCGTGTCGTACACGGCCGGCATCATCTGCGAGGCGACAAACCGTTGCCAGATGAGCTGATAGAGTTTGAACTGATCCGGCGTCAAATGCTTCTTCAGGTTCTTCGGCTGCCGATTCACGTCGGTGGGACGAATCGCCTCGTGCGCTTCCTGCGCCCGCGCGGCTTTTTTGACCTTGTAGACGTTGGGCTTGGCCGGAAGGTACCGCTTGTCGTACGTCTCGAGAATGAACTCCCGCACGTGGTCGATGGCGCCCGGCGCAACGCGCGTCGAATCCGTTCGCATGTACGTGATCAGACCAACCGCTCCCTCGTCACCGAGTTCGATACCCTCGTACAGCTGCTGCGCAGCCGACATGGTGCGCCGCGAGGAGAATCCCAGCCGCTTGGACGCCTCTTGCTGCAACGTACTCGTGATGAACGGCGGCGCGGGGCGCTTGCGACGCTGTTTCCGGGTGACTGCCGAGACGACGAACGGTTTTCCTTTGACCGCCGTCACGACGGCCTTCGCGGCCTTTTCGTTTTTGAGAGTGGGTTTCTTGCCGCTGATCTTGTGCAGCTTCGCGACAAACTTCTTCTTTGCCGCCTCGAGTTCGGCCTCAATCGACCAATACTCTTCCGGCTTGAACGCGCGGATTTCGTTCTCGCGCTGGACAATCAGTCCGAGCGCAACGGTCTGCACACGCCCCGCCGACAGCCCGGCCTTCACCGAGCGCCACAGTAAGGGGCTCGCCTTGTACCCAACCAACCGATCGAGAATGCGGCGCGCCTGCTGGGCCTCGACCTTTTTCTTGTCGATGCCAGCCGGGTTGTCCATTGCCTCGGCAACGGCATCCTTGGTGATCTCATGAAACAGCACGCGATGAACCCGCGCGCCATCGCCGATCTGGTCTCTCACGTGCCAGGCAATCGCCTCGCCCTCGCGATCGGGGTCCGTTGCCACGTAGACGGCCGACGACTCTTCGGCCGCTTTCTTCAGCTCGGCCAGCGTTTTCGCCTTACCTCGGATGGTCACGTACTTGGGCCGGAACCCCTTGTCGATCTCGACGCCCAGCTCACGGGGAGGGAGGTCGCGAATGTGTCCAACCGTGGCTTTCACCGTGTACCGCTTCCCAAGGAACCGGCCAATGGTCCGGGCCTTGGTCGGCGACTCGACGACCACCAGGGCGTTGTTCTGCTTCTTCACCATAATCCTTATATCTACCTTACCTGTCGGGCGGGGATCCGCGAGGATCAAATGTGCCCCCGAAGGGAACATTTCCACCCGGCATTATCTGTAACATCAATCACAACAAATACTTAGTTCGCCGATCCGGTTGATTGCCCCCGGATGAGGCGGGGCGGATTATTACTCCGAGAGGCTCTGGCGCGCAAGCTCGACCACGTGGAGAGCGATCTCCGTCGCAGGCAGCTCTCCGACCGCGATCCGATGATCGGCCTGCCGGTAGGCGGGCTCACGTTGGGCGTAGAGGGCCCTCATCCGGGCCAGAGGGTCCGAACCGCCGAGCAGGGGACGGGTGCCTGGCGCAGCCCGCAGAACGGCGGTTTCCGGCGGAATCTCGAGGTAAACCGTGATCGCCCGGCCGCGGGCGGAATCGACATTCCCCGCTTGCGCGGCCCAACCACCACCAGGCACGATGACGGCCGGCGACGGGGTGCTCAGGGCCCGGCCGGTCTCCCGCGCCTCAACGGTTCGGAACCACGGCTCTCCCCGAACCTGGAAGATTTCAGCAATGGAACGCTTCTCGGCCCGCTCGATTTCCCGGTCGATGTCGATCAGCTCGACGCCGAGGCCTTGGGCGACCAGCGCCCCGACGGTGGATTTGCCTGAACCCGGGAGGCCGATTAAGACGAGGTGCTTGCTCAACCCCATCTTACCCTACCCTTCCTTCGAGAGTCGGGAGTCGGGAGCCGGCGGCGGGAGCGGCGATCCAGCAACTAACCGGGAACCACTATGATCGATCAATCTCAAATCGCCGATCGCCGATCGCCAATCGCCAATCGCTCACCTACCACGTATCACCTAATCTTTCGTAATCCGCCCGACATACGCATCATAATTCGCTCGCATCTCACGCAGCGAGTCACCACCGAACTTCTCCGCCATCGCGTCGGCGAGCACCAGCGCCGTCATCGCCTCGGCGATCACACCCATGGCGGGCACCGCGGTGACGTCGGATCGCTCCGACTGCGCCTTGGCCGCTTCACCCGTCGCCACGTCCACCGTGCCGAGCGGACGACGAAGCGTCGAGATCGGCTTCATCGCGACACGAAGGACGAGCGGTTCCCCGTTGGTCATGCCACCCTCCAGCCCGCCGGCCCGGTTTGTTTCACGCTCGAAGCGTCCGGTCGCGTCCGACGCGCCGGGCGCGATGACGTCGTGGGTATGTGAACCCGGCCGGCGGGCGGCCTCAAAACCGAGGCCGACCTCGATTCCTTTGACGGCGGGAATCGACATGATGGCGCGTGCGAGCCGACCGTCGAGCTTCCGATCCCATGAGACGTGTGACCCCAACCCGACAACCAATCCGCGGGCCACCACCTCCACTATTCCGCCCAGTGTGTCGCGTTGTTTCTTCGCCGTGTCGATTGCCGCCACCATCGCCTCACTCGCGGCGTCATCGAGACAGCGGACGGGTGAGCGGTCTGCTGTTTCGTTGATCGGTTCGGGAAGCTCTCGTTGCGGCGTCGCACGAACCGCTCCCAATTCCACGACGTGGCTCCCGATCTCGACGCCAAACTCAGCGAGCAGGCGACGGCACACGGCACCACACGCGACGCGTGCAACGGTTTCCCGCGCACTCGCGCGCTCCAGCACATCCCGCGCGTCAGTCCGGCCATACTTGAGGAGTCCGGTGAGATCGGCATGACCCGGCCTGGGACGAGTGACGCGCCGCCGCCGCTTGGTCCCCGCCACATCCGGTTCGGCGGCCATCACGTCCGCCCAGTTTTCCCAATCGCGGTTCCGGATCAGCAGTGCAATGGGTGATCCGATGGTTTCTCCCGCCCGCACACCAGAGAGAAACTCGACCGCGTCTGACTCGATCTTCATGCGTGCGCCTCGGCCGTATCCCGCCTGGCGACGCGTGAGCTGGCAGTCGACGTCATCGGATACCAGCCGCAGGCCGGCCGGTATCCCCTCGAGAATCCCGACCAGTGCTTTACCGTGCGATTCGCCTGCGGTCGTGAATCGGATCATCTAGACACCACAACGTCCAACGTTCAACGCGGAACCTTCAGTGCTCAGGGAAAACTCCGCATTCAAACATCCAACATCCAGCGTCCAGCGTCCAGCGTCCCACCTAAGAAAAAGGCCCGACGAGAAGCCGGGCCTTGCAAGTACCACCGGATTCACCTTCGCGTCACCGTCGTCGGATATTGACGCTCCGCCGACTCCCCATGCCGCTCACTGGGAAGGGGTTGTCGACTTCCGGCAGCTGCACCATCACGACGCCCTCCGCAGTCACACCGATGATGAGCTGGTCGCCCGACGGGAGCCGCGCCACGCGGAGCGGCCCAATGATCGGATTCTTGACCGGAACGGTGGCGACTCGGCTGAAGAAGAACGTGTCGAACACTTCGATGACCGGATTATCCGACGCCATGAAGACCACACGGTTGGTCGAATCCGCCGTGCCGCCGAACGTGCCCGGCGTGCCGCCAATTCCGGCTTCGAACGCGTGGTCGAAGTTCAAGTCCATACCCGAGTTCTGGCCGCCGACGGCGATCAGGCCCTTGAGACGGAGCGGCTCGTTCAGAACGTACACCGAGTCGGTCGTGCGAATCAGGTTCGTCAGCCCGTTGAAGTTGATCCCAATCGAGTTGACGCGCGTGGCGGTGTTGCTGATGAAGTCCCGCACCCGAATGCCGGGGGTCACGCCAAAGTCCCGCTTCTCCGGGCCATCCGGCAACGAGAATGTGGAATCTCCGACAGTAATTTCCCCGCTGCACACCCTGGTGCTGACTGAATCGCTTCCATTGTATCCGACAGCCCGAGCGAAGCCTTCGCCGATGACACCGCCCTCGCCGATCAGCGCGTGGGTGAAGTTCCCGGAGTTCCGGACAAACGTCGTGTCGCGGAACACGAGCTGCTCGATGTCCACCATGACACCGCAGGAGGCCGCGAGGATGGTTTCCTGTCCGGCAATCGGACCACGATCCACAATCACTTGCAGCGTGTCGAACGACGGGTCAGGCGGCACCACCGCTTGCTCCCAGAAGAAGTGCGATTCCGAGAACGCAGGTGGACCCGCGGTCAACGATGGGCCGATGTTTTCCCAACGGATGGAGCCGCGTTTGGGGAAATCGCCCTGATCGATCGTCGGGGTCGTCGAGTAGACGGCGTAGATCGAATCGGGGTGACACGTCGTCAAGCCCGCAGTCCGGCACGTCGTACCGAGGTACTGTGGACGGTCTGAGAAATCGTACTCAGTAATCTTGATTTGGATGACGCCGGTTTCTTCGTCGCGCTCCGTCGTCACCGCTTGGATGATGAAATTGGGCAGTGCATGTCGATTGATTTCCCGACGCGCAGCCACATCCACAATCGAGAGATCCGTGCCGCCGGAGTTTGCGACGACGACGCGGTCGTCATTTGCACCGAGGGTGTCGGCCGGCCAGAGCGCAATGCCCCAGGGACGCGACCCAACCGGCACCGGGCTCCCGAACGAGATGGACGCGACATCGAACACCTCGAGCTGTTCGAGGCTGACGTTGGTCATGTAGACTTCATTCAGGTTCCGGTTATAGATCGCATCGGCGATGGTCCCACCCATTGGCAGGGGTACCGTTCGCCCGGCGACGATCGTCACCGTATCCGCGGCGCCACTGCTCACCGGCAGACCGGTGCGAGAGACCTCGCCGCGGTTCCCAACCGAGTCGATTCCAAACGCGGTCACCACGACCTGCAAGGGGAACGTCGTGACCGTATCGAGACCGAGCGCGAACGTCCGGCTGACGTCGGTACTGGTTCCGGCGAAATCAGCGGAATCCCCGGCCAGCGTGGCGGCGCCGGTCAAATCGGTCACCAGGAACCCGACCCGGGTTATTCCACCCACGTCGATCGCCCGAACGATGATCGAGTCATCGACTTCTGCGCGGAGATCGACCACGTCTGTGACCAGCGGCGGGACGGTGTCCCCGACTCCTGCGCTGGCGACCAACTCAACGGTGATCGATGAGCCGGTGCCGGGGTTTCCGACCGAGTCAGTTCCAAACGGGTGGATGTTGAAGAATCCGAGCGGCGTCGCTCCCGGGACCGAGAGCACAAACGTCAGCGTCGTGTCAGCCACCTGCGGATCGGTCGTCGGAAGTACGACGGTATCACCTGCGACGAGCACGCCGGACGTGAAGTAGCCGAGCTTGCCGATCCCCGTGGCCGCTTGGCCGCGAATCGTAATCGTCATGTCTTTCCCGGGCGCTGCGACCGAGCTATCTCCGGGAGCGATGATGTTGAGCGCGGGACCGACGACCATCTCGATGCGTACGCTGTCTTTCGCTGAGTTCCCCGAGGAATCCCGTGCGCTCACCACGATGTAGACGGGCTCCGCCGTCTGCTCGTCGGGATCGGAGAGGAGATCTCGGGTTATGGTCGTATCCGGCGTCGCCTGAGTGAGCGTCACGCCTTTCGGCCGAAGGCGTGTGACGACGGTGTCCGTGCCGAGGTTTGGATCCCCGCGATGCGCGACACCGACCAAGGACAGATTGGTTACGCCGCGGTTGTCCTGGACCTGCACGGCCACACGAACGCTGTCGCCCACCCGCACCAGCGTGCCGGGGGATGGTTGCACAAAGGCAATCGTTGGTGGCACGCCATCCGTGAGCGTCACGCGGCTGGGGGCGCCAAAGAAGCGCTTGCCGATCCCATCGACCGCAAACGGAATGACCGTAATGGTCCCGAGGTCTGCGGTCGTGGGCACCGGCAGGCTCAGCATGGCGAGCACGCTATCGTCGGGCGCCCCGGCAAACTCCACCGAATCGGCGCCGCTGACAACACCGGTTGCGATGAAGCCGGCATACTCCACGTTGTTGGGGGAGCGCGCAGCCACGTCGATCGTCAGCGGCGTCCCAACCGGCTGTTCCGACCCGTCTTCCGGCTCTACCACGCGGACGAACGGTCCGCGTACCACCTGAATCGTGGACGTGATGACGGACGAGTTGCCGCCGACGTCCGTGATCGTCGCTTCGAGGGTCACCCGCTCCGGTGTCGAGTCCGACACATCGGGCAGCAAGTAGCGTTGGAATGTCGTATCGGTCGCGCCGTTGAGTCGAGCCGTTTTCGGCACGAATCGCGTTATCGTGACCGCCGTACCCAGCGCGCTGTCGCCACGAACCACGATACCGCGCAGTCGCACGGAATCGACACCCGTCAAATCCTGGGCCCGGAACGTCACAAGCACGCTGTCGCCTGCCACGACCATCGAATCCACTGGCGGCGAAACGAAGACGCCTGTGGGTCCGAGCAGATCGATGATGCCGGCGTTGATGGCCGGCCCGTCTCCCCGGTTGCCGGCCGCGTCGACGGCGAACGTTCCGAGTTGATAGGTGCCCGGATTCAACGTGTCGGGAATCGCAACGCGCAGCGTATCGGTCACGCCGAACTGCGGCGTTGCATAGGAAACGGAATCCGCACTGATCGTGATGGGCTGGCCCAACGCGTCCAACAAGAAGAGCCGCGCACCGACTTTGGTCACCCCCGATGCATCGTTACTCCGCACGATGACTGTCGCGGTGTCGCCCGCGCCGAAGGCGGTTCCCGGTGCCGGAGCCAGTATGGTTTGTTGCGGCGGGACCGGATCGAACACGGCGATGGTCGTCGTTGCCGAGTTGGCGTTCCCGGCGCCGTCCGTCACGTTCAGACCGACGGTGATCGGCCCACCCGCTGCGCCGGCTGCAATCGTGATGTCGAAGGTCTTGGTGAAGGACAAGACGGGCGTGGTGAACGTGGTGTCGAACGAAAAAACGACCGCACCGGTGACGACGACGCTGACCGTTTTCAACCCGACGTTGTCCGTCGTGCTGACCGTGAACTGGAGCCCCTGATTGATGTCGACGGTATCGACCGCGCTCTGGATGCTTGCCGTCGGCGGGATATCGTCCGGGACGACTCCTGAGGGGAGGCGCTGCTCGTTGCAGGACACCATCGCAGCCGCGCACGCGCCGGCCAGTACCCACCGGCCGAACCGCGCCAAGCGGTTCAATCTCACCGTTGTCTTGTGATTCATTGTGATCAAACCGCGTTCCTCGTTACGGACTTCGGGTCGAGGAGGCCTCGCTGTCGAGAATGTGCGGCGTCACGAGGATGAGGAGATCCTGGCGCTCCTCCCGCCTCCTCGTGTTACCGAACATGCCTCCGATGATCGGCAGGTCCACAAGAAACGGAATTCCGCTCTTGGCGACCGTGACTTCCGTCACCGTCAGCCCACCAACCACGGCGGTTTGACCGTCGTTGACCAACAACTGGCTTTGCGCTTCCTGCGTCTGGAACGTAAACCCGACGTCCACCGGCGCCTCGGTGACCGACGAGTTTTCAACCCGCACGTCCAAGAGAACCTGGCGGCTCTGGGTCACGTGCGGCGTGACTCGCAGCAGTAATCCGGTTTCGACGATGTTCGTAACGGCTCGGGGCGCTCCGGTGCCCTGCGCGCCGCCCTGTGCGCTCGCATCGATCTGACGAATAGGCGTTTTCTCACCGACCAGGATGTACGCTTCGGTGTTATCGGCGGTCGTCGTGAGGGGCTCCGCTTGCAGGTCCGCCAGCTCGACGCGCTGCAATGCGTCGATAAACGTCGTCAGGTTGAAGTTCCCAATGGCCGTGGAAAAGATCAGGTTGAGCGCGGGCGACAGCACCTGGGATTCCGCATTCGCAATCGCTGCCAGCGCGTTCCCCCCGAGGTCGATGATGTTCACGTCCTCTTCGAAGAAATCGGTGGACCGTAGCTCGTCCGGAACGCCGTCGCCATCGGTGTCCACCGCAATGGCCGACGAGGGATCCGGTCGCTGAACCAGTTTGTTGAAGAATTGATTGGACGTCCCCAAATCGTACTTGACGCCCAACTCTTCAATGTCGGTGCGATCGACCTTGATCAACTTCGCTTGGATCGACACCTGGGGAGTCGGAATGTCGAGCTGCGCGACGAACGCGGCGGCGTCGGCTACCTGGCTCTGCGTGTCGGTGATGATCAGGCTGTTCGTACGCGTCTCGGCCACCACGTTGCCACGCGGTGAGACAACGGTCTGCAGGACCGGAACCAGATTGGCCGCGACCGCATAGTTGACCGCGACGGTGGTCGTTGTGAGCGGTTCCAGTGAATCGCGAGCCGCGATGGTTTCACGGCTGTCGATTTGAATCAGTCCAATCGGGTCTTCAGTCGCGGACAGCCCATACGCGTTGAGGATTCGCTGGAACGCCATGTCCCACGGCTGATCTTGAATCGTGGCATTGACGGACACCTCGACATCGGGCCCGACAATGATGGACTTGCCGCTGAATGCCGCGAACGCCGCGGCGACGTCCCGGATGTTGGCGGAGTCGTACGTGACGGTGATGCTGGGCAATTGCGATTGCTGCACCGGCGCCGGGGCAGCCGTGGGTACGGGGTCGGGCCGCGGAACTTCGCCGACGGGGCGTGCGCTCTGCGCGGTTGACGACCACGCTTGAAAGACCTGGTCCGAGCCAAACGTGATCCGGATGGTCTCGTCCACATACTCGAGTTCGTAATCTTTGAGCGCGTCCAACTCGAGCACGATCCGCACCACGTCGGAGCGAAACTGGGCCGAGCGAACGTTCAACACTCCACCCCGGTTGGTACGGTCATAGCGGAGGGCGGGTACCCTGAGCTTCGCGCCCAAAACGTCGACCACGAGCCGCGGCGGGTTTTCCAGCGTGAAATCTTGTACCGTCACGCTCCCGCGTACATCGATCACGACGTGGGTGCGTCCCGGTCCGGGCAGCACACTGACCGCGGTGACCTCGCCGGGCGCTGTCGGATCCGGGCCCGCCACTGACGGGGGCGCCGTCACCATGGTTCCGGCGGCGGCTGCCAACACGAGCGACCACCTCATACCGTTCCTCCTACCTGCGCCTCGTTATGCGCCATATGTGCCTACAGATCAAGGAGATACGAGTGTTGCGCGGTTCCAACAGTATGCCTCTCTCCTGGGTTTGTCAAGCTGTGTTTTCCCGACTCAACTGGTACCAAGTCTCAGGTCGACAGTGACTTACACTGGTCGCGTTCCTCGCCGTTGCTCACTCAACGTGGCGGCGGCGACAGCGAAGCGAACGAAGGGAGCCTCGTGACCCACACATTAAGCGCGGGACTGCCCGGAGCGATGTGATCTTGGTCATGAACGAGATGAAAAAAACCTGCCGCGCTCCTCGAGTGGGGGTCGCGGCAGGCTTGGCGGCCGGCATCCGCGAGGCGAGACTCGTCAATACATCCGGGTGTGGCGCACTCCGGGAACTGCGCGGATCACCATCGCCTGCATCCAGGCGGTCTCGACTTCACACTGATTGTACTTCACCCCAAGATGCTTGCCGTCCAGCTTGTTTCGGCAGGTTCCGGCCGCGAGTTCCGCCGGCGTACATGTCAGGCCGGTCACGACGATACCCTTCGCGTGCAAGTGCGCATCGTACACTTCAATCTGTTTGCCCGTCAGGATAACGCCCTTCCAGTCGAGCTTACCGTCGAGCAGGAGGATGGGACCGTCCACCATCAAGAGTCCCCACCCCTTGATGTCGCTCGTAATCGTGAGCGTGTCGCGGATCAGGATCAGCGGCCAAACGCGGCTGTCTTTCTTCCCCTTGGGGAACTGGCTCTTGAAGTCAATCGTTGCCAGATCGGGGTCGAGCGCCGAGACGGGAACTGTCCCGTTGATCACGGCATTGCGCAGCTTGGCCCACGGGACATCGAGACTATCGACCAGTTCCTGGTAGTCGTCGTACGAGTCGTCGATCTCGTCAAAATCGTCCTCGCCCTTGATGTGCGCCTTGATGCGAATATCGTCCTCACCAAACGGCACGGCCATCGGCGGCACGCCGGAATCGCCGCACTTGCCCACCTTCCCGCCGTCGACGTGGAAGTGGTCGCTGTCCTCGACTACGTCGATCCCGTTAGGCGCGGCGAACGCACCCATGGGGTTGAACGGCGCCCTGAACCGGCCAAACGTGCGGACGGTGCGCTCGGCGTTGGGACGATTGCCCCGCTTATCCGGCACGACCGCGGCGGCCTCGAACAGCCATGTGTCTCCCCGCGTCGATTCCGTCACCTTGCGCGGCGTGACCACGACGCTGATCGGACCATTGGTGAATGTCTTGGGCTCGAGCTCCGTGCCGAGTTGATCGACGATCGCATCAGGGTCGACGGCGTCGTCGTCGGCATCCGGGTCCACCGGCTCGCCGGGATCCTCCTCCGAGGTTATCTTCGAGGTCTCGATCTCGAATTCGTCGGCGACGCCCCACGTGGCCATGTACTCCGCCGTCGCCTGCTCAGCCGCGTACAGGCCGCGAGCCTCCATGTCGAAATTGTCGGCGATGACCCGGTCACTCGACGCGATGTAGTGGACCGTGAGTCCCGTTACGGCGACGCTCGCCAACGCGACCACGACCCAGAACATGGCGATCCCCCGTTGATCCTTCCGCCATCTATGCCGCTGTTCCCACTCCCGCATTGTTGTGCTCCCTCACTCAGCTACGAGTGTTCAAATTCACCGTGAGTTCTGCAATCGCACCCATGGATGCACGGCGAGCGTATCCACGCGCGCTCGTCGCTCATCCTCTAGCTTCGCCGGCAGTCGAAGCTGCACCGCACGGATGCGATCCAAGTCACCTGCCGGCACGCTGGCCACCTCGGCCCCGTTGTCCAGACGGTAGCGGAATCCGGCGCTCGCCCCAAAGGGCCACGCCAATTTCTGGGCGCCCTCTCCGGTTCCACGGTAAAGAATGACGCCGGGTCTCCCGCTCTCCGGTGCGTAGTAGTAGCTCACGTAGTGATACGTATACAGCAACGCGCCGTCGCTGGGCATCGAGTCCACGAACGTGCTGATCTTGTCGAACTGGCCGTAGATGTTCTTTTCGACGAAGTTGCTGTCCGCGCCGCCGAGACACGCGCTGTACGCGGTGGTGTCGCTCGACTGCACGTCGTCCCAATTGGCAACGTCATATAGCTCCCAGGTGAGACCCCCGTACGACAGTCCAAACCCCTCTGGTGTCGGCGCACCCAGTGCCTGCGGGAGCGGCTCCATGTAGATCGCCGCCGTATCTTCGAATTCTGGCATCGGCGGCGGAGGGTCGCCTTTCTTTTCCTTTTTCTTCTTGTCCTTGCGCCACTTCTTCCACTTGTCCTTCTTCTTCTTCATCTTCTTTTCGTCTTGACGCTGGATGTCGCCGCACACGACCCCCCACGAAAGCGGCAGCCGAATCGTCAACGAGTCCGCACCCGCATGCGCTACCGCCCCTCGAGGAAGGTCACGCAACTCGGTCGCAATAAAATTGCTCGCGGCGCGCATCTGCCCCAGCTGCATGGCGCCCGCCCGCATCCGATCGGAGAACCGGCTCTGCGACACGACCACGGTCACTACCGCTCCCACGATCAGCGTCGTGAGGCCCATGGCCATGATCAGCTCGAGCAACGTAAACCCGCGTTCACGGGCTTGGCGTCGCTGTCTGTGGCGGGCATCGTTCATCAACGGCTTCATTTGTAATCGTCCCTCTGAATCGCAACAGTGAACCGCTGCAGCTCACGCCCTCGGGGATCCACCACCGAGACTGTGACGTCCTTGAGGTCATTTGCGTCGGTTCGCTCCTGGATACTCGTGACCACTTTCAACTGAAACCGCCCCGCATCGGCGTCTTTCTCGGTCGCGCCCGGCGATGCGTCGTCGTATCCCTTGGCCATTATTTCGTCAATCGCTTCTCTGGCCATGACGGTGGCCACCGAAATCGCCTTGGAGCGACGCATCTCACGCGCCCCCATTGACGCCGTCGCCGCCATTCCAATCAGCACGGTGCCGAGCAGCGCCGTCGCAACCATGACTTCAATCAGTGTAAACCCACCGCGCCCCCTAAGGGTCGCGGCAATCGGACGTTGCGGACGTTGCATCATCATTTGCTTACCCTCATTTCCGTCCTGCCCAACAGACCTATCTCTAAGAAATATTCCTTCTCGTGTGCGCGGACGTAGATACGCGTCGGGACGCCGGACGAACAGTTCATGCACAGGCCCCGACGGCTGAAGACCAAGCTGTCGCCGTCGACGTCGAGATCGAGCCGTTCGAGCACGTAGTCGGATTTCGGACCGAAGGCTCGGCGGAACGCTACAGTTCCTGCGGTATCGCGCACAACGACGTCGCGCTTCGCTTCATCCACCGCCAATGTCATCTGCGACCCCGCGCGAATTGCGTAGGTCCGCGCGACCTGCACCGACCAGGCCAGCGCCTGCGTGGCCTGCCGGGCACGCTGTTGCCGAGCGTAATCCCGCATGCCGACGAATCCGATGCTCAGCAGAAGGCCGGTCACCGACATAACGACCACCAACTCGATCACGGTAAACCCCTGCGGGACCTTGCGGTGCTTCGGGTTCCTAAACGACTTCATCGGCATTTCATCTCCAAGCCAACTACATTATCGGCCACGATTCCTAATGCGTGACCGGCCAGAGAAGAGCAACCGCCGTGCCCGGCGCCCTTGCCGTGATGGGGATCACGTCACATCGCTCTGGTACCGCCGCGTGACGGCTTTTCACCGTGGTGAGCGTTGCAAAGTGCCTGCATAGACGACGTTCTGCGGCGCCGGCGTCCCCGTTTTGCCTCCGCGATCGGGAATGCGCCGGTTACCCGCTTCCACGAAGTGGCTCAGTGCGAGGCGATTTGCATGAACAGTTCTGCACATCGTGCACCGCGTTGCAGTCTCACGCCGCCAGGTGCTTGAGCTTGTAATACAACGTGCGCAAGCTCACACCGAGGATCCTGGCTGCTTCGACACGATTTCCCGCAGTGGCGTCCAATGCGATCTCGATTGCGATCCGTTCTGCTTCGTCGAGGGCGGCTTTCAGGGTCCGTGGGCGCCGCTCCGAGAGCGTCCGTGTTCGCTCGCTTGGGCTCTGCAGGCGTCGCTCAGATCCGAATGCCTCGGCTCGTATGACGCCATCGGGTGAGAGCACCGCGACTCGTTCCAACGCATTCTCCAACTCGCGAACGTTGCCCGGCCACGACCGTTCTTTGATGGCTTCAAACGCTCCCGGCGCCAGGGTGAGCTTACGGCCCGCACGGGCCGACTCGCGCTCGAGCAGTCTCGCCACCAGGCCGTCGAGATCGCCCGGTCGCTCGCGGAGCGGCGTGACGTGGATGCGCACGACATTCAGACGGTAGAAGAGATCTTCGCGAAAGGCGTTGGAACTGACGGCTGATTCCAGATCGCGCGCCGTTGCGGAGATGAACCGAACATCGACTTTACGCACTCGGGCATCGCCGACGCGCCGGATTTCACCTTCCTGCAAGACCCGCAACAACTTGACCTGCAACGGAAGGGGCAGATCGCCGATTTCATCGAGCAGGAGCGTGCCGCCTGCGGCGCTCTCGATCAGCCCGGTCTTGTTTGTCGTCGCGCCGGTGAACGCCCCCCGCACATGACCGAACAGTTCGGACTCCAGGAGGTTCTCCGGAATCGCGCCGCAATTGACGGCAATGAACGGCGCAGCCCTCCTGGGACTCATGCGATGAATCGCTCGCGCAACGACCTCCTTGCCGGTGCCACTCTCGCCCGTGATCAGGACCGTCGTGTCGTGCGGCGCCACCAGCGTCGCGAGTTCCATCACCTTGCGCATAGACGGAGAGTCCGCGACGATATCCAGTTCCTTCGCGCGCGTGAGCTCGGCCTCGAGGCTGGCGACGCGGCCCTTGAGGAGTTCCCGCTCTTCGGCCTTGCGGAGCGTTAACAGGACCTCGTCCCGTCGAAACGGCTTTGGCAAGTAGTCGTAGGCCCCTTCTTGCATCGCCTCGAGCGCCGCGTCTTCACCACCGTAGGCGCTCATCATGATGACGAGGGCGCTCCCCCCGCGCCGCGCATATTCGCGTAGAAATTCCAGCCCGTTCAGGTCCGGCATGCGAACATCGCACAACACGATGTCGAACGTGTCGGCCAGCGCCCGCTCCAAACCGTTCTTCGGGTTGCCTTCCGTAACGACCTCATGGCCTCCGTCCTGAAGAATGAGGCTCAGCGAATCACGCAGCCCCAGGTCATCGTCCACGACCAGAATCTTCATGCCGCCTCCGGCAAAAAAATCTTGAACGCCGCACCACCTTCGCGGGCTTCATCAACCCACACGACTCCACCAAGCTCGTCTACGGTGCTTTGCACGATGGCGAGACCCAGGCCCGTTCCCTTCCCAGGTTCTTTTGTCGTGACAAACGGATCGAAGATGCGCTCACGCTCCGATTCGGGGACTCCGTCGCCCGAGTCCGCTACCCACAGCATGACACCCTCCGTCCCGTCGGCGACTTCCGGACGCCACGGCCGACGCCCGAGGTGCAGTTTCGGACCAATAAAGCGACGGGTGTCCGTCCGCCGTCCATCCGCACCCGGTCGCGTGCGATACCGTTGCCGTGACGCGCCAACCAATATCGAACCGTCGGGCGCTGCATCAGTCGCGTTCAGTATCAGATTGACCATGACCTGCTCAAGCGCATGCACCTTGCCGCGAATCAACGGAAGCGCCGACTCCACCTCGACGCGAAGATCCATCTGCTTCAATGCACCCTGGCCGGTGAGGAGATCCACCACCTTGCGCAGGAGTCGCCCAACGTCGATGTCTTCAACGCCCCCCGATTCCGGACGGGCATATTCCAACAACCCTCGCACGATTTGATCGATGCGCTTCGTTTCTCGATTCAACGCCGCAAC
>JBFHWR010000002.1:0-37749 GCA_041599395.1 Gemmatimonadales bacterium
ACCGCCGGTCGGGGCGTGGCCGGCGGCGGGGCGACCCACAGCAACATGGTCACGAGATACAGCAGCGCGCTCATGCCGGTCCTATGCCGTTCCCTCGAGGTACCGCCGCCGCGTCCGCTCCGGGAATTTCTCGATGGCGTATCGCAACATTGTCCGTGGCATAATAGCGTAATGCGCTGCCAGGAACCCCTGCGCTGCGCTCACATCGCGATTGCCTACCTCTCGAAGCATCCACCCCACCGCCTTGTGAATGAGATCCTCGTCATCGGCAAGTAACATTCTGGCGATTTTGAAGGTTTCTGTAAACTCACGGCGCCTGATGAAGTGTAACGTCGCCATGATGGCGATGCGGCGCTCCCACAACGAGCGCGACCTCGCGAAGCGGTAGAGCGGTTGTTTGCTTCGCCGATCGAGGTACGCTCCCACGATGTGCGGTGCGGAACCGTCTACGAGATCCCAGCTATTGACGAAGCGCGTATGGCTCGAGTACAGATCGAAGATCCGTTTCTTGCCGGCCGGCCCCGCCTTGCTGAATTGGTGCGTGAGGATCACGAGGGCGAACAGTCGTTCTTCGTGGATCCGCGACCGGAGCAGCCGGCGTACGTCGTTGAGCGGAAGGGAGCGGTATGTACGCGCCACGGCACGAACGCGAGGGACGCGCACGCCGAGAAACACGTCTCCCTCACCGTACTCGCCGGGTCCCGTCTTGAAGAAGCGTCGGCTCATTGCCGCTCGCTCCTTGCTCGCGTGCTGGGCCAACTCGCGTGACGCGGCGCGTGCGGTCAGGTCGCGCTTCAGCAGTGCCGCGCGCGGCCGGATCGGACGGTCAGGCATGACGTACGGTATAGGGACCGTCTTCCGGCTGGAAGTCGTCAGACGACAGCGAGTAGTACACGAGATCCGAAGTGTTGATCGACACGCGTTTCTCAAAGCGCATGCCGGTGTTCTCCATCACGCTAATCGAGTCGGTATTTGGCGCGTTCGCGCTGGCGACGATTCGGTGGAATCCGAGCTGCTCGAATCCATACCGCATCACAGCCCGCGCGGCCTCCGTTGCAAACCCCCGGCCCCAGACGCGCGGGTGCAGTCCATAGAGAAGTTGCAGTTCCGGGGGCTCGTGGAAGAAACGATATCCGCAGAAGCCGATCAGTCGATCACCATCCTGAGGTCGGACACCCCATTGTCCCATCCCGTGGTCCTCGAAGAGGCGGATCGAGTCCTGGATCTCCGATGCGACCCAGTCCGGCGACACGACCTTGTCGTCGAAGAGATACTTTCGCACAGCGGGCTCGGTCCACATGGCATGGAGCGCGTCCCGATCGTCTGGCGTGTAGGGACGCAAGCTGAGCCGTGCCGTTTGAATGATCGGGCTGCGAGGCATCTGTGACCCCTCAGGGCGAACCTGCTCGGAATCGATACGCCGGCGCTGCCGTACCACGCTATGTCGCAAATCACTTGTAGTGGATGGAACGCGCCGGGGCAAGGCTGAGTGCTGATGGTCGGGGAGCCACCCGACTAGCGAGGGCCCGATCGCCATCCCTACCTTAAGAGCGTGAGCCGGTCAAGGTGGGTGCGTTCTTCTGGTGAGGAGGTTGTCGTGTTTCGAACCAACATGTTGGGCGTGATTCTCTTCTCTCTCGCTGCGATTCCCTGCGCCGCGCAATCTGAAGAAATTGATCGGGCGGTGGATGCCGTGGCGGCGGAGATCATTGAGCTTCGGCATCGGATCCATCAGAATCCCGAGCTGGCGAATCGCGAATTCGAGACGGCGGCGCTCGTCGCGACGCATCTCCGGAAGCTCGGCTTTGACCGGGTCGAGACCGGTATTGCCCATACGGGAGTGGTCGCCGTCCTGGAAGGCGCCAAGCCGGGTCCGGTGGTGGCGGTTCGGGCTGACATGGATGCGCTTCCGGTTACGGAAGATACGCCGTTTTCGTTCAAATCCACGGTTCGCACGACGTATCTCGGTCAGGATGTCGGCGTGTCGCATGCGTGTGGACACGACATTCATACCGCGGTGCAATTGGGAGTGGCGTCGGTGCTCGCCTCGCTGCGGGATGAGCTGCCGGGCACGGTCAAGTTCATCTTCCAGCCGGCGGAGGAGGGCGTGCCGCCCAACGAGGAAGGTGGTGCGGAGTTGATGGTGCGCGAGGGAGTGCTCGAGAATCCTCGACCGCGCGCCATCTTTGGTTTGCACACGTTCGCCGCATTGGAGGTGGGGACGGTCGGGTACAATATCGGGCCTGCGCTTGCTGCGGTGGATCATTTCCGCGTGGTCGTCCGCGGGAAGCAGGCCCACGGCGCCGCGCCGCATTTGAGCGTAGACCCGGTTGTCATGGCGTCCCAAGCGGTCATGGCTCTGCAAACGATTCGCTCCCGCAACCTGTCCCCGTTGGAGCCGAGCGTCGTGACCGTCGGAATCATCCGCGGCGGCACGCGATTCAACATCATTCCGGACGAAGTGCGGCTCGAGGGAACGGTCCGCACGTACAACGAGGACGTGCGAAACCAAGTTGAAGCGCGCATGAACGAAATTCTCGCCGGGATAACGGCAGCCGGCGGGGGCAGCTACGAACTCGAATATCAACGCAACACGCCGGCGACCATCAACGACCCTGACCTCTCCAACAAGATGCTTCCCACAATTACCCGTGTCTTGGGTGAGCACAACGTGTTTCCAATCGAGCCGTGGATGGCGGGCGAGGATTTCGCCTATTATGCGAATGAGGTGCCGGGCTTCTTTTTTAGACTCGGGATGGTCAAACCCGGGACTCGCTCGGGTGGGCACCACACGCCGGACTTTCTCGCGGATGACAGCGCGGTCCCCGTAGGCATGCGTGTGATGTCGAACGTCGTGTGGGACTACCTCACGTTTGCCGCGACGGGCCTGCCATAGTCAAAAGCACGGCGCCGGCGCCATCGTCCAGGCACGCTCCTGCGGATCGTCAGGACCTCCATCGATCTGTGCGACCAGTGTTCCTCGTTCGGTCCGGCGGTAGAGAATTCGCTTGGGATAATCATGCTCGGGCGCTTCGAACATCGCGGCACCGTTCGATTGGGTCGTCAAGCGGAATGAATGTTCGGACCTCTTGCCGTTCGGGTATGGTGTGAGTGTCACGCCGGTACTGTCGTGCGTGATCAGTGAAAACTCAAACACCACTGTGCGGTTCTGGACGAGATAACGCGTGGTTCCCAGCATCACGTTTTCCGAGACCGCCGTATAATGTTCTTCTATCACGCCCTGATCCTCGCCGCTCTCTAACGGGCCCTCCCAGCAACCGCTCATGAAGGCGAGATCGCTCAGGGTGGGCTCAGCCAGCCGCGCCGCGTCGCGGGCTGCGCCGGCCGTGAGCACGGTGAGCACGAGGAGCGCTGAGAAAACCAACGGTGTCATGTCATCCTCCGGAAAAAAGGGCCAACAGCAGCGAATGGGCCAAACCCCGTCAGAGCTCGAACCGCTGACCTTCCTGGGCCACGCTGAAACCACGACGCTCGAGATCCCGGCGCTCGTTTCCCTCTCGGTCGAACGCGACATTCGTGTTATTCAAGTGGGTGAAGATCACCCGGCGCCCCTCCGCAACGGCCCCTTCGAGCCGCCGCATCGTATCGGGAATGAGGGGGTGACGGATGTCTTCCTGACGGCGTCCAGGGACCTCAGCGGCATAATAGAACGATCCGTCCAGCAAGGCGACGTCCGCTTCGCCGACCACGGTTTCGATCCGCCGATCCCACGTCTCCCAGCGATCGATGTCCGGCAGGTACAAGAGTGTCCGGGATGGTCCGCGAAACAGGAAGCCCACCGTATCGGAAAACTCGTCACGGTGGGGTACCGGCAACGGGCGAACGGACATGAGGTCATCTACCCGGTGCCATCGGTCCGTGGACAGGGGACGGAGGTCGAGCCGGCCCTCCTCGACGAGCAGGCTCCACGGGCCGTTGTCCGATAAGAACGACGCCATCTGTTCGGTGCAATAGCACGGCGTCGGGGCCATGGCGAGCGCTTCCCGTCCGAGCATTGCGAGCCCGAGATAATGACCGATATGCGCATGGGTGAGAAAGATCCCGTCAAAGGGGCGACGGGCGCGCGCGCGCTCCCGAAAATTCGGCTCGCGGATGAGATCGATTTGCCGAGTGATGTCGGGCGTCGCGTCCACCAGGTAGTACCGTTGCACGCTGGGTTGGATGAGCGCAAGCGAAGCGATGTAATGCGCGCTCATGCGGGCGCGTTCGCAGCGAGGGCTGTAACAGCCCGTTTGCGGAAGGCCCCCATCCTGCGCCGATCCGAGAACGAGCGCGTAGAGCTCCGACCGACCCAGGCGCCCTCGCCTCCACCATCCCACATCCGTTGCTGCTCCTGCTACCGCACCGAGGAAGTGCCGCCGCGAGAGGGTGTGAATCCGCTGCCCGGTCATCGGTCAGCGGGCAGCAAATCGGTCGAGGAAGGCGCGCTCCTCCGGCGTCAGGCTCTCGACGCCGCTCGAACTGATCTTGTCCAGCATGCGGTCGAGCTCCGCCTGGTTGACTTCGTGCAGCCGGTCCCGCTCGATGGCCCGCCATCGCTGCACATCGGTTTGCGCACTGGTTCCGTGGGGCCGCGTTCCGAGTGCCGCCTTTCTCTTGAATCTCCGGGCCGGTGAGGAGTAGTCGAGCCACCGAAGGTACAGGAAGCCTCCCAAGAACCCGCCGAGGTGGGCAAAGTGCGCAATGTTGCCGCCGCCCGAGAACCCCATCCATAACGAGAGCCCCGTCAGGATGATGACCAACCACCGGGCTTCCACCGGCAGGACGCCCCAGATGTAGAGTACTGCGCGCGGCCAGTAGTACGCGAACCCCAACATGACTCCGAACACGGCGCCTGACGCCCCCACGATTCGCACAAACGGCGTGACGATCGACAGCAGAGCGCCCGCAATACCGCTCACGAAGTACAGCATGAGAAAACGGCGTCCTCCCAAGCGCGCCTCCAGCCGTGGACCGAGGAAGTACAGACCGAGCATGTTGAATAACAGATGGCCCGGACCCGCGTGCAAGAACATATACGTGACGATTGTCCACGGTCGCTGCAGCGCGAAGACGGGCACGAATGAGAGTGGATACGCCAGCTGTGGCGCCAGCATGATGATAAAGAACACGGCGACGTTGGCGATCAGGAGACGAGTGACCCAAGGCGTCACGAGAGTCGGCTCACCGTCACACGCGCTCGTCGGGCGACTGTTCCCAGGCTTCCACGGATGGCTCGTCGTCTATCCCCAACCCGTCCGCCACGCGATTGATGTAATTGAAATACCCCACGATCTGTGTTGCATCGTGAATCCCCACGTCGTCAAAACCGTGCCGCCGGAGCGTTGCAATGTGGTTGACGGTCATCGACTCCGGAAACCTCGTCAGTCGTTCGGCGTATTCACAGAGCGCGACGTTTGCGTCGCTCAATCCCGCGCTGCGCCAGTCGGTCGAAATATGACGAACGAATCGATCGATGGCGTTCTCATCGGTAACGCCAAAATCTCGTGCGACCTCGGCCCGGAGGTCGTGCGCGTGGGCGCGGATTCAGTACACACAGCGGTTCGCAGCCGACACAACAACCGCGAGCATCTCGCGTTGTCCGCGGCTCAAGGGAGAATCCCCGTGCATGAGCACGCCGTAGAATCGGATCGAGGCCGAGAGCGCGCGTGGGTTCATGCTCATCAAGCTCACGATGTTCCAGATCCGACCGGCCCGCTTCACCGCAGCATCGTATTGCTGCTTCAGCAATCCAGTGGCCGCACGGTGTGGAATGACCTCAATCCACGACATCTTGGCTAACCCTCCGCTGCGCATCGCTTTCGGGAACCCCCATACGGTACTATCATGTTAAACACTCCTGTTCACACGCGCAAAGACGAGAGACCGTTGCAGATCATGCGCCTGCGGAACCGGCACCAATGGAAGAGAGAGGGGTACGCCAACCGTGGAACGGATGAGAGGCATTGCAAAGCTGATTCAAACCGCCGCGTCGGCGGTTGTTGGTGTCGCGCTGGTGTGCACCACCGCGTACGGACAGGACCCCAGCGCCCTCGACCATCCCCTCCCGGTAGATCCCGACGTGACGATCGGGGCGTTGCCCAACGGGCTCCGCTACTACATCCGCGTCAATAAGCGGCCGGAACAGCGGGCAGAACTTCGCCTGGTCGTCAACGCCGGCTCGGTCTTGGAAGATGATGACCAGCGCGGGCTGGCTCACTTTGTGGAGCACATGGCCTTCAACGGCACCGAGAATTTCCCCGAAGACGATCTCGTGGACTACCTCGAGCGCATTGGCATGCGCTTTGGTCCCGACATCAATGCGTTCACCAGCTTTGATGAGACCGTCTACATGCTCCACGTGCCCACCGACTCCGTCGACATCCTGCGCACGGCATTTCGGATCCTCGATGATTGGGCGCACCGGCAAACCTTTGATCCGATCGAGATCGACAAAGAGCGGGGCGTCGTCATCGAGGAATGGCGACTCGGGCGCGGGGCCGAGGCGCGGATCATCGATCAGCAGTTTCCCGTCCTGTTCAAGAATTCGCGGTACGCAGACCGTCTGCCAATCGGAACCAAAGAAACGCTGGAGACCGCACCGCGAGAGGCGCTCCTGCGGTACTATCGCGATTGGTATCGACCCGATTTGATGGCCGTCGTGGCGGTGGGCGACTTCGACGCCGCTTGGGTGGAAGAGGTCATCCGCAGCCAGTTTAGCGCGATTGCCGCTGTGCGGACGCCGCGGGAACGGACGCTGTTCCCGGTGCCGGACCATGAGGAGACGTTGTTTGGGCTGGCAACCGACCCGGAAGCGACGTCGACGGACGTTCACTTGTACTACAAACAACCACTGCGCGCGTTTCGTACCGTGGGTGCGTACCGCCAGAGCATCGTGGAACGCCTCTACAACAGTATGCTCAACGCGCGCCTGTTCGAACTCACCCAACAAGCCGACCCGCCGTTCCTCTTCGGATCGTCCGGCCAAGGGCGCTTCATACGGTCCAAAGAAGTCTACATGTTGGGAGCAGCCGTGACCGACACGGGCATCACCGAGGGGCTGGCCGCCGTCCTCACCGAAGCCGAGCGGGTGGCGCGTCATGGCTTCACGGTGAGCGAGCTCGAGCGACACAAGCTCCAGCTCGTGCGCCGGATGGAGCGCGCGTACGCCGAACGGGAGAAAACGAACTCCGCCTCGTATGCCTTTGAGTACACCCAGGCGTTTCTCGAAGACGACCCCATCCCAGGTATTGGCGCCGAGTACGAACTGACCAGGCGCTTTGCGCCGACGATTGCGGTGGGCGAAGTCAATCAGCTCGCGAGAGAGTGGCTCACGAATCGGAATCGCGTGATCTTGGTTGGCGCGCCGGACAAAGACGGGGTCAGCCTTCCCACCCAAGACTCCCTTCTCCGGGTGTTCCAGCATGTCATGAGCCTCGAGATCGAGCCGTACACCGATTTCGCGAGCACCACGCCGCTGGTGACGCAACCACCGGTGCCAGGTGCGGTGACCAGTGAACTGGAGGTCGCTGGCGTGGGTGTCACTGTCTGGCAACTCTCGAACGGCGCGCGGGTGATCGTGAAGCCGACCGACTTCAAAGACGACGAGGTGCTCCTCACCGCCTTCAGTCCCGGTGGCACCTCGCTCGCCGCCGACGCCGATTTCGTTGCGGCTGCCACGGCATCGACAGTCATCGACATCGGCGGATTGGCGGATCTGAGCCTGGTTGACCTGCAGAAGCAACTCGCCGGCAAGGTCGTGCGGGTGTCCCCCACCATCGGGTCGCTGTACGAGGGGTTCGGCGGCTCAGCCTCTCCCAAGGATCTCGAAACCCTCTTCCAGCTCATCTACCTCTATGTCATCGCGCCGCGTCGGGACGAGGCGGCGTTCGCGTCTTTCAAAACGCGAATCCAGGCCTTTCTCGCCAATCGCAGTGCCGACCCAATGGCGGCTTTTCAGGACACGTTGAGCGCGGTGCTGTCGCAGCACCATTTTCGTGCCCGACCAAGTACACCGGAACTCTACGACGAGATGGACCTGGACAAGTCCCTCTCGTTCTATCGCGAGCGATTTGCAGATCTCAGCGACTTCACGTTTGTGTTGGTGGGCGCCGTCGAGCCGGCGGCAGTGCGGCCGCTGGTCGAGACGTACATCGCGGGCCTACCGTCCCTCAATCGGGAAGAGCGGTATCGGGATGTGGGCCTCAGGCCCCCAGCCGGTGTCGTCGAGAGAATCGTGCGGCGTGGTGTCGAGCCACAGAGTCAGACGCAAATCGTGTTCACCGGTTCCGCCCCGTACAGCGCGGTCGAAGAATATGTCCTCGAAACCTTGGCCTCGGTGTTGGAAATCAGGCTCCGAGAAAAGCTGCGTGAGGACCTGGGTGGCACCTACGGGGTGAATGTGAGCGCCACGTTGAACCGAGAACCCATCGAGGACTATGCAATACGGTTGAGCTTCGGGGCCGACCCGGAACGATTGGAGGAGCTGGTGAGAGTCGTTTTCGACGAGATCGACCGGCTGAAACAGCCTGGTCCACTGGAGCAGCTTGCCAAGGTCACCGAAATGCAGCGCCGGGAACTCGAGACGAATCTCCGGGTGAACAACTATTGGCTGAACAAGCTCGCGACAGCAAGCAGGGCAGGTGTCGACCTCCGCACCGTCCTCGACGTCGAGACGTACATCGCCGACGTGACGCCCGACATGGTGCGAGCGGCCGCGGTGCAGTATTTCCAGACAGACAACTACGTCCGCGTGTCGCTCTATCCGGAAGCAACCGGGCGCTAGACGCGGGCCAATCGGCCCGGAGCTGACCGGCCCGCTGTGGCGGCCGGGCATCAGGCCGGCGCCGGCACGACGAATCGGGGTGCCGCAAGGCTAGACCGGCCGCAAAAACTGTCTGGCACGAGCATTGCTATCGATGTTCACGAGCACTGCCGGCGGGGGCCCGTTGCCCGTCACGCCGGCGGCACTCGCTCATCGTCTCGATGAACGAGGGCGGGCGAGAAGGCGGGGAGGCAGACTGCGATGTACTCGGCGCCCGGCGGCTCGGGTGTGCTGTACCGGATCCACTCGCCTTTGCGAGTGATCACTGCCTGACCGGCCCGGACGTTGAGGGCACCGCCCTCATGCTCCACTCGCAGCATGCCGCTCAGCACGACGGTGAATTCATCGAAGTCCGGTCTCTGGCCGGGTTCGACCCAACCGCTCGGGCTCTGCATGTGGGCAATGCTCACGTCGGTGGTGTCCGAGTTCACTCGGCCGATATGCTCATCGATGATCTTGGGCTTCGAGCCGGCGGCGGGAATACGGGTGGCGGACCCAATGAGCGTGGGCATGTTTGCAGGGCTCCGACGAGAGTGAAAGGGTGTTGTTCGTGCAACAGTATACGTCTGTCAACTGCATAGCGGGATGGACCCGGAGCGGCGCGCCGGCGCGGCCGGGCGTCCGCGGACGATTGGCACCCGGCGGGCGTATTGCGCAAGTCACCGCGGTGATGGCCACGCTGTTCTGGGGCAGTGGGTGCAATTCCCAGTTCATTCAAGACACTTTCGTCGGACAGACGCCGCACGAGCGATACGAAGTGAGCCTGCGCGCCGCCAATCTGGCTGAGACGGCCCTGGGGAAGGATTGGCTGGCGGCGGCAGACCAAAGCCTGCAGGTCGCGTTGGGGATCACGACTCCGTTTGAGGAGGTCGGCTACCTCGACCCCACCGAGGCTCGCGCAGTCGGCTACCGCGTCAACATGCGACGCGGCCAGCACATCAGCGCAAAGATCGAGGTCGAGGATAGCCGTTCCGTTTTGGTATTCCTCGACCTGTTTGTCCTCGGGACCAATGCCGTGCCTCGCCTGCTGACATCCGCGGACAGCGGGAGCCATGAGATCGAGTACACCGCCCGGCGGGACGGGCAATACCTCCTCCGCATTCAGCCCGAACTCCTGCGGGGAGGGCGGTACTCCTTCGAGGCATCGGTCACCGGCTCCCTCGCGTTTCCAGTGGGTGGCCACGACATCGATGCCATCCTCAGTGTCTTCGGCGACCCCCGAGACGGAGGCCGTCGCCGGCATCACGGCGTCGATATCTTCGCGGCGCGGGGTACTCCCGTCGTGGCGGTCGCGAGTGGCGTGATCAATCGCGTCGGCTCGACGCGGCTGGGCGGCAAGATCATTTGGCAACGCGACAGCCTGGGCCAATCGTTTTACTACGCGCATCTCGACCGTCAGGTCGTCACGACGGGAGCGTCCGTCGCACGGGGAGACACGATCGGGTTCGTTGGCAATTCAGGTAATGCCCGCACCACCCCTCCCCACTTGCATTTTGGCGTCTATCAAAGAGGACCGAAGGACCCGTTTCCCTATTTGGAGCAACTTCCGACGAACCCGAGGACCTTTATCGGCGAGTTGGCGCAACTTGGCCAATGGGCTCGGGCACGCCGCGCCGGGACGCGAGTCCGTGAGTCGCCGACGATTCGTGCTCGGGTGAAGACCGAGGTTCCGCTCCACACGCCGATGCGTGTCCTCGCCGGCACCGGGAGCTGGTACCGGGTCTACCTGCCCGACGGGACGACCGGCTTCGTGTCGGCCGCCGTGACAGAAGCCGCGAACGACGCCATCCAAACTCTCGCCGGGGGCGCGATGGTGCTGAGCGGACCTACACTGGCCGCGGCGCCCGTGGACAGCGTCGAGCCCGGGGAACACGTGCCGGTCCTGGGAATGTTCGGGGAGTTCGCCCTCGTGCAGTCGTCAAAAGGACGCGCCGGCTGGGTCCATCTGCTGGATTAGGAGTTCAGCGAACCAGGGTCAGCTCGCTCGCGTACCACGGCGCACGTCTTTGGGTTGGCGCTGACGCCGCTTCTTCATTTCGAACACGTACGTGTTCAGATACTCGATTGTATCCCGCTGGCCCTGTAGCTGGAACGCCAGGATGTCCCCGCTGGTGACAATCCCGCACAGCTCGCCGTCGCAGACCACCGGAAGGTGACGGATGTTGTTGCCGGTCATCGTGCGGATGCATTCGTTTGGCGTATCTTCGAGGCAACAGGTGATTACCTGATCCGTCATTACGTCTTGAACCAGGGTTGAGACGGGGTCGCGACTCTCGGCAACGACCCGCTCGAGAATGTCCCGTTCGGTGATGATGCCGCGTATCTGATCGTCCTCCGTCACGAGCACGCTGCCGATCTCGTGCGTGTTCATGAGCGTGGCGGCGGCCAGTACCGTCTCGCCCCCTCCGATCGAGACAACGGTGACACCCTTCGTCTGTAGTAGTTGGCTAACGGTGGCCATGCATCCGATTCCCTCACCAGTCCCCACTGATCCGCCTTCCGACCGTCCGGAAGCACGCTTCCGTAAAGTCGACGGTGCAAGAAACACGCCGAGTGCATCGGCACTGGCATTCACGTGTTGTTTGGAGGATGCGACGCGGCATCGTCGCCGCGGGAACCAGCTAGACGGAGGCCCCTTCGAGCGTTTGTGCTGCGGCCGGGCGAGTGCGCCGCCGCGTCACGCGCCGCATCTCCATGAGAGTGCGGGAGGCCACGTGAATCCACGGCGTTCCGGTCTTCACGCCTACGGGCTGGACGGACCGCAGAGCCTCCCGGAACGCTGCGACAGAGTCGAACGCCGGCATCCTCGTGAACGCGCGTCCCAGCTCCCACGAAAAGTGCGCATCCGATCCTGCGAGCGCCGGCAACGATCGGCACGCCGCGGCGAAAGCGGCACGCCGGTTCCATCGTCGCAGAAAGGCGCGCGAGTTGAAGACTTCGACGGCGTCCGCAACTGCCAGCGCACGTTCCGCGTGCTGTCTGCTCCGCATGGCATACGCGTACGGGTGTGGCGCGTACACAATTCCGCCCTGGTCGCGGATCCGCTCGGCGCATTCCTCGACACTGAGATCTCCGGGAACACGATGCGAGAGAAAGAGGCCGATGAGGTGTGTGCCGCAGCGACAGGTGATTTCCTCGCCGACGAGCACCCGATCAGGATGCCGGCTCGCGGCCTCGAGCGCACCCTCGATTTCGTTGTGGTCGGTGATGGCGATTCGGTCGAGGCCGGCCTCGACCGCGCGGTCCACAAACTCGGCGGGAGCGAGCGTTGCGTCGGGAGAGTAGCTCGTGTGTGCGTGGAAATCGACTTTGATGATGGCGTCTTCGGGGTTCATCGCTTCTCGTTGACGATCGTGAACGTCCAGGCACACGTGCGGTGACCCAAACTCGTCGCAAAAATCGGGCCGCGGCACTGGGTCGCGGCAGCGTGATGCAGACGTCCGCCCGCGTGCGTGCTTCGCTGTCCGGTGCGTGGTAGATGTTCAACGGGGCTAGCACGGAGGGACGTCGCGACTCCTGCATATTGCCATGAATGTGGAGGGTGGCACGGCGGCCCGGCGCAGGTCACGGGTCGTCCAGTTGGCAGAACTGAAAACCCGTGCTACCGAGGGTCAGCTGACTTTGGCCTCGCCCATGACCCTGACTAATCCGCCAAATCTGCGCTCGCGTCGATGGAACTCGGAGATCGCCGCTGCGAGGTCCGGGCGCCGGAACTCCGGCCAGTACACGTGTGTGAAGTACAACTCCGCGTACGCCGCCTCCCACAGCAGAAAGTCGGAGAGCCGAGCCTCACTCGCGGTCCGGATCACGAGATCCACCTGGGGAGTTCCCTGAGTGATGTGGAAATGCAACAGTTCTGAGGAAATCTCGTCCGGTCTGAGGGCTCCCCGCGCGGTGAGGTCCGCCAGCTGAGTCGCGGCCTGTGTGATGGTCCAGCGCGAGCTGTAGTCAATCGCGAGCCGGAGGTGGAGGGTGGATCCGCCAGCGGTGGCCGTCTCGAGCTCGCACAGCGCTGCGAGCGCGGACTGGGGGATTCGGTCCCGCCGGCCGATTGCCGTCACCTTGACGCTGTTCTCGAGCAACTCCTGGCGTTCCCGGCGGCAGTATTCACGCAACAGCCAAAACAGGCGCCCCACCTCCGTCGGGGGTCGCTTCCAGTTGTCGCTGGAAAAGGCGTAGAGTGTGAGCGTGTCGATTCCGAGGTCTGGAGCGGCCTCCACCACATCGCGCACGCTGTCCACGCCAGCCAGGTGCCCGCGCCAGCGCGGCTTCCGTCGGCTCCGCGCCCACCGGCCATTCCCGTCCATGATGATCCCGACGTGCAGTCCGCTCATTTGCGTTCCAACGCCTCCCGGGCTTCGGTGAGAATCGTTTCCATGTTGTCCAGGTAACCTTTGAGAGCCCGGCGGCCGTTTTCTGTGAGCTGGTATGCAGTCCGGGGTTTCCGATCCGCAAAGCTTTTCGACACCTTGATGTATCCCGCCTCCTCCAGCTTGCGAGCGTGGACGCTCAGGTTGCCGTCCGTGGTCTTCAGGATCTGTTTGAGATCGTGGAAACTCATGCTGTCGCCGGCGGCGAGAGCGGAGACAATGCCGAGCCGCAGGCGTTCGTGGATGAGACGGTCGAGCCCGTCGGTGACTGCGCTAGCCACCATGTCGCCACACGATGTCGAGCCCGATGATGATGTGGAGTCCGCCGAATCCCATGGCAAGGGCGATGAGGCCCAGTCCCGGCGTGAAAAGCGCGAGGGCTCCGAGCGCCAGAAAAGCCACGCCCATCCAGCGAATCGCACGCACTGAAAAAATTGCTCCTGCCGTAACGCCGGCGCCGTAGAGGGTGAGCCAAATGCCGGGGAGCATGTGGGGGGCGTCGTTCACCAACATGGCGAACGTGAGCAGCGCGCCCGCCAGGATGGGCGGCGTCATGACCCAGACCATTCTCCGGAAGGCGCCCGACCAGACGGGTACCTCGAGACGACGGGCTTTTTGGGCGTTCGCGACCGAGGCAAACACGACGGAGATGGCGGCGGCGGGAATCCACACGCGGAGATCGGCGGCGATTTGGGCGGCCCACGCCAACCAGGCTGCAACCAGGCCGATCGCACCGCACGCCACCAGGCCCCATCCGGAGACCGGGGTGAACGTCGAGGCGGACTCCATGGTCCGCCGGATGAAGGCAAGCGTCTCCTGGGCGTGCTGCTGGTCGCTCTGAGTCGGGATTGTCACGTCTCCTCCGCGGCGAAGCTATGTACTTTACATTACAAAGTATCCTCATCCGCGCAAGCCCAGCCAGTTCGGCCGTCGGCCCAGGACCGGGCCGTGGGACCCCGTCAGCCCCGCCACCCCGGGGCGGCCCGGCTGGCGAGGTTTGTGAAGGACCTTGAGCCATCCGGGAGCGCCTAATTACAATTTCTCACCTCCGGCGGCTGCAGATGACGGAGCTGAATCTCGGGTTGGTCTCACAGTGGAAACAGCATGTCCATCTTATCACTCGTAAACGTGAGCAAGCACTTTGGGGACGTGAAAGCCGTCGACGGCGTCACGTTTTCCGTTGATCGCGGGCAGGTCGTTGGGTTTCTCGGCCCGAACGGGGCCGGTAAGTCAACGACGATGCGAATGATCAATCAGTTCTTCGATCCGGATGAAGGGGATATCGAGTTCGACGGCGCGCCGCTTCACGAGGCGGGTCGGGAGGCGAAGCGCCGGATCGGGTATCTCGCCGAAAACAATCCGATCTACGAGGACATGCTGGTCGCGGATTATTTGTCGTACTTCGCCGACCTCCGTCAACTGACTGGGCCGGCGCGTGCGGGCGCGATCGACGAGGCGGTGCACGCGACAGGGATCGCCAGCGTGTTTTTCCGACCGCTTGGCGAGCTGTCCAAAGGGTTCCGGCAACGGGTGGGTCTCGCCCAGGCCATCCTGCATCGGCCGGACCTCTTGGTGCTCGATGAACCCACCGAAGGGCTCGACCCCAATCAGCGACTCGAGATTCGCCGCCTCATTGAACATCTCGGACAAGACCGCACCGTGATTCTCTCGACGCACGTGCTTTCTGAGGTGCATCAAACATGCTCGCGGCTCTTGGTGATTCACGAGGGCCGCATCGCGGCCGACGGGCCGGTGGAGCAGCTGACCGCACAGGCCGAGGGGAAAACACAGGTGGCCGTGGAGGTCGCTGGGACGGGCGTTCGGGATGCCCTCCGTTCGCTCGACGGCGTCGAGCACGTCGAGCACCTGCGGGAGCAAGATGGGCGCGTGGCGGTGTCGGTGACGGCCGACCGGGCAAGCGACATTCGTCCGGCGATCTTCGAGTTGGCCAAAGCCAAAGGGTGGACGTTGTTCGAGCTTCATGAGGAGGCCCGAAGTCTCGAAGCCCTCTTCCAGGAACTCACGAGCAGCTCTCAACAGTCATGAACCGAATCTGGACCATTGCCAAGCGCGAACTGAAGGTGCTGTTTGACCATCCCACCGGCTACATCCTCGTGGTGGTCTTTCTCGCGCTGAATAATTTCCTGTTCTTCCGCCAGGCGTACCTGATGTCGCTGGCGACGCTCCGGCCCATGCTGGACCTGTTGCCCTGGTTACTGCTGTTCTTTGTCCCCGCTGTCACGATGCGTTCCCTCGCCGAGGAAGTCCGGGGCGGCACGATCGAAGTGGTGTTGGCCCAGCCGGTCACCGAACTCGAGTTCCTGATCGGGAAGTATGTCGGGCAACTCCTGTTCATCTGTTTTGGGCTCGCCCTCACCTTTGCGATCCCCCTCGGCCTCTCCCTTGGCGCCGACATTCAGGTTGGCGTGGTGTTCGCGCAGTACGTGGGCGCTGCGATGCTGGCCGCCGGGTTCACCAGTGTTGGTATGTGGGCGTCCAGTCTCACGCGGAATCAGATCACGGCGTTCATCATCGGTGTCGCCGTGATGTTCCTGCTGGTTTTCATCGGGCTCAATGCACAACTCGTTGGATTACCGCCGGTCCTCGCGGCTGTCGCCGCCAACCTCGGCGTGCTCTCGCACTTCGAAAACATCGCGCGGGGCCTGCTGGACCTGCGCGATCTGATCTATTTCACCACGCTCGCGGCGATCTTTCTCATCCTGGCATACTGGGTGTTGGTGGGCCGCAAGCTGGCCCCCACGGGCGAAGCATTGAAACGACTCCGGGCCGGCGCCACGATGCTCGTGGCCACGATGGTCGTCGTCAATTTGTTCGGGAGACAGATCAAGGGACGGATCGACCTCACGCCCGGCAATGCGTACACGCTCTCGCCCGCATCGAAGGAGATCGTGTCGACTGTCGACGATCGCGTCACGGTCACGCTCTTCGCGTCGAAAGAACTGCCGACCGAGATCGCGCTCAGAAAACGTGACGTGGAAGACTTGCTGGGTGATCTCCGTTCCGCGTCCGCGGGGCGGGTGCGATACGTCGTGCGCGACCCGAGTGACGACGAGGACGCCGCAAATCAGGCGCAGGCGGTTGGCATCCCACCGGTGCAGTTCAACGTGTACGGACAAGCGGAGCTGACAGTCAAAGAGGGGTACTTCGGTCTGTCCGTTCAGTATGCCGACGACACGGAGACGATCCCACTGATTCAGCGCACGGACGACCTGGAATACCGTCTCGTGTCCTTCATTCGTTCGCTGACACGTGCCGCGAAGCCGACCATCGGTATCGTCGCGCAAGCCGGGCCTCAGGGTCAGCTCGGTGTGAGCACACTGCAGCAGCAGCTGGGAACTGCCTACGAGACCCGGGTGGTCTCGATCGAGCGCGATTCGTTGAGCGTCGCGCAGATGCCGGCGATCGTCGTGGCAGGCGGGGGCGGTGTGCTCGCGGATTCCGTGGTCGACAAGGTCAGCGCCTATCTCGCCGAGGGTGGAAGCGCGTTGGTTTTGGCAAGCGGGATGGAGCTTTCGCCGCAGCAGCCGTTCGCGTCGCCCAGTCCGGTCGGGTGGAACCGACTGTTGGAGCCGTATGGCGTGTCGATCCGTCCCGATATGGCGTACGACCTCATGTCGAATGAACGCGTCGCGGTGCCCGCGTCCTTCGGCCGGATTTTGATGGCGTACCCATTTTGGGTACGCGCGGTCAGCACGCGCCTCGCGTCAATGAACCAAGAAATCGAAACGGTGTTCTTCCCCTGGGGGAGCACCGTTGACACGTCGAACGCCGCCCCCGGAACCGTGACGCCCCTGTTCACGACGACGGAGGCCGGAGGCGTCGAATCCGGTCAGGCGTTCATTGCGCCGCAGCGGCAAGACTATTCGCGTGAGGATCTCGCGTCGCGACTGCTCGGCGCAGTGATCAACCCGTTGAATACCGAGGGAGAAGACGATTCCGGGAGCGAGCGTCTACGCGGTCGCATTGTCGTGATCGGCAACGGCGATTTCGTGAGCGACCAGTACGTCGCTAACGCGCCGCAGAACGTGGTCTTCGTGTTGAATGCCGTTGACTGGCTCGCGCAAGATGAGGCACTCGTCAGTATTCGTTCGAAAAACCGCACCCCCCCGTCACTCAGTTTTTCGAGCGCAACGAAGCGAGATCTCGCCCGATACGGCAACATCATCGGGGTGCCGTTGTTGGTGATCGTCGCCGGATTCATCCACGTTCTTCGCCGCCGCCGCCGCACCCGCCAGCAATACGTCCCGCTGACGGCAGGTGCCGCATGAGCTCACAACAGTTGAAGCGTGTGGCGCTGGGTTTGGTGGTCGTCATCTTTCTCTGGGGTGCGTCGCATATCGTGACGCGGGGTGGGGATGAGCCGGAATCAGATATCGTGTTCCCGGCGCTGGACGCCGTCGATGTCGACTCCATCATCATCTCCCGGCCCGCGGACACCCTGATCTTGGCCAGAACGGGTACCGCGTGGACCGTGAACGGCCGAGACGCATCCGCGGACGCGATCAGTCAGATGTTCAACGCGCTGAACGCGGCGAGCCCTGCGCCGCTCATGGCGACAAGGGACGCGCTGCATGCCCGCATGGGCGTCGATTCGGCCTCGGCGAAGCGACTGCGGTTCGTGCACGGCGAGCGAAGCCTCGGGACCTTTCTCTTCGGCAACCGGGGGAGTCTCTTCAACAGCGTGTTCGTGAGACGGTCCGGCGAAGCCGAGGTGTACCAATACACGGGCAGCTTGAGTCGATTGGTGGACCAGGGTATCGACGACTGGCGGAACAAGCAGGTGGTGGACCTCGAGGCCGATAGCATCGGGTCCGTCGTGGTGAGTCGGCGGCGCGGAGGGTACACCGTGACGCGAGCCGACAGCGGGTGGACGGTCGGCGCATCGCCGGCAGACTCGGCGGCGGTGGAGCGTCTGTTGGGGCAGTACGGGCCCCTCACCGCGACCGGCTTTCCCACCGACGCGCAGTTGGATTCAGCAAACTTCGACCGGCCCGACCTGACCGTCACGGTACTCGGCTTGACGGGTGATACCTTGGCCGCGTTGGCGTTCGACTCTTCGGCAGCCGCCTACTGGCTACGGAGAGGGTCCGATGGAACGGTGTTCCGGGTACTGCAATGGAAGGTCAATCAGCTGGCCCCGGCCGACAGCACGCTCCGCTGACGGATGTGCTCTCTCCCCCGGTGACGGTGACGCGCGTGCTCGAGCGGACTGGCGGACCCGTTGCACCTCCTGGGCCGTGACGCAGTCTAGTCCCCGGTGCCCGCTCCTCGGTGCAGGCGAACGCGGACACCCATCACACGGAAGCCAACGGCCGTGAACAACGGCAATGCCAGAACGCACACCACGGTTGGAACGGCAACACGAGTGACGAGACCGGTCCCTCCGAGTACAGCGTGCAGTAGGCCCCAAACAACCAGATAGAGGGCGAACGTCCCGACCAATCCGAGCACCTGACGGGTCCCCGAGCCGCCCTCGACGTGTACCGGGCATCCGCCGATGTACACGGCGATGAGTGTCCAAAACAGCGAGATTGGAATCAGCCAGTCGAGCATCGTCTCCCTCCTTAGTGAGTGCGTCCGCCGCGTACTGGCCGTTTGAGCGCGGCCAAGGCCAGTGCGAGCATTGCGATCCCTATCGCGGCACCGCCGAGAGCGACGGCGCCTCGGACCGAAATGGTGGCCCGGCCTACGATCTCGACGGTGGGCGCTGCGGTCACCGATCCCGGACGGCTCCGATACACGACCGTCGCATCCTCCTCATGGGTCAACACGACCGGGAACACGAGCGTTTTCTTTCGGGCGTCGCCGGCGACCCGTCCCAGAAACGCGAACTCTCCCAACGCCGGATACCGCACCGCGCCCTCGGTCCACTCGATGTATTGCGCCGTGGTATCGGTGCCCGGCACGACGGCGAACCTCCAGTCCCCCGGTAGGACGCCGAGTACTGTGACTGCATCGGGGATCTCCACACGCACACCGACGACGGCGTCATTGGTCGCGTTCACGACGCTCACCGTAAACCGCTCCCACGCGGCCGGTGTGACCGTCCGCGGGTGGATGGTCACTTGTCCTTCCAACACCGAGAGACGCGCGCCAGCGGGAAGCAGGGTGGCGAGCAACAGCAGCGCGCCGCGCAGGATTCGCGTCCGAGTGTTCGGCGTAGTCACGTCTGCTCCATGCGCCGGCGTGCCCGGTGAAAGATGTCGTACCACATGGATTTGGTCAGTTTACCGGTGTTGGTGTTTTGCCGGCTCGGGTGGTAGGAGGCGATGAGGCACTTGCCGTCTGGGAGCGATGTCTCGGCGCCGTGTGCGAAGCGCGGTCGCTTCGCCGGCGGTAGCGCGGACAACCCGGAAGCCTTGAGCCACCAGTGATGCGCGAGCTGTCCCAACACGATGGTGACCTCGACGCGCGCGAGCAGGCGGAGTTCGGCGTGCAGATACGGGAGACAGCTCGTGAACTCGGCGGTCGTCGGCTTGTTTCCAGGAGGTGCGCACCGCGCCGCTGCGGTGATGTAGCAATCGATGAGTTCCAGACCATCGTCCCGCGCTGTCGATTCAGGCTGATTCGCGAACCCGAAGTGATACAAGGCATCATAGAGCCAGTCCCCGCTGGAGTCGCCGGTAAACATCCGCCCGGTACGGTTGGCCCCATGCGCCGCAGGCGCGAGGCCGATGATGAGCAGGCGTGCCTCTCGGTCGCCGAAGCCGGGAACCGGCTTGCCCCAGTAGGTCCAGTCGCGAAAGGCGCGCCTCTTTGTCAGGGCGATTTCCTCCCGGTGCGCAACGAGCCGGGAACAGCGGCGGCACGCGACAACCGCACGGGTAACGGACGCAGGTGACCGCCAAAGGGTGTTGTGCGTCACGAGCGTTTCGCGAGCTCTTCCTCACGCAGTTCTCGACGGAGAATCTTGAGCACGGTGCTTTTGGGCAAGCTCTCCCGAAACTCGATGAACCGCGGGACCTTGTACGCCGCCAGTTCCTCGCGACAGTAGGCTCGCAAATCGTCCGGCGTCACCGTGTGACCTGTGTGCAAGACAACAAATGATTTGACCGTTTCGCCACGCGCCTCGTCCGGGATTCCGATCGTGGCCGCCTCCGACACCGCAGGGTGCCCCATCAGCACGCGGTCGACCTCGTCGGGATAGACGTTGTAGCCTGCGCAGAGGATCATGTCCTTCTTCCGCCCGACGATGTAGAAGTATCCGTCCTCGTCCATGACTGCGAGATCCCCGGTGTACAACCAACCGTCTCGAATCATATCCGCCGTCTCGTCCGGCCGATCCAGGTACCCCTTCATGACCTGCGGCCCGCGGACGATCAGTTCTCCCTCCTCGCCCGGCGGCAGCTCCCTCGTCCCCGTGTCCATGTCCACGACCTTCGCGTCCGTGTCCGGCAGCGGGACGCCAATGCTCCCTACCTTTCGGTGGGAGAGCGGATTTGAGTGGGTCACGGGCGACGTCTCGGTCAAACCGAATCCTTCCGTGATCCGTGCTCCTGTGAGTTCCTCGAATCGGTGCAGCACTTCTACGGGCAAAGGCGCCGACCCTGAGTTGCAGATTTTGATGCTGCTCAAGTCCAGGCGCTCGACGCCGGGGTATTGATTGATGGCGTTATACATCGCGGGGACGGCGGGCAGCATCGTGACGCGATGTTTGACCACGTTTTTCACGATCGACCCCGTATCCCTCGGATTGGGGATCAAGACGAGATGAGCACCCAAGTGAACCCCGACGATGAGGGCAACCGTGAGCCCGTAGATGTGGAAAAAGGGGAGGCACGCCATCCAGACGTCCTCCCCATCACTGGCAGCCGTCCACCGGATGAGCTGTTGAGCGTTGCACATGATATTGCGATGTGTCAGCATTGCTCCTTTGGACAATCCGGTCGTACCGCCCGTATACTGCAGCATGGCCACGTCGTGGTCCGCAACGTCAACGTGTGGCGGAGTCGGTGGAGTTGAAGCGATGAGTTTTCGAAAGAAGCGAATATGCGATGCGGGCTCGACGCGAGCCGTCATCGGAGGAGTTTGCCGCCTGAGCTTGAGCGGTGCCAAGACATTGAGTGGGAAACTCAGATACTCCGCGACCGACGCAATCACGAAATGTTGGACAGGTAGCTGGGCACGAACCTCCCTGACCACCCGGTCGTAAAGTGCATCCAGCACGACCGCTACCTTGGCGTTCGCATCATTCCACTGATGGGTGATCTCGCGGGGTGTGTAGAGCGGGTTGGTCATCACGACCTGCGCGCCGAGCTTGAGCGTGGCGTAGTACGCAATCACCGTCTGCGGCAGGTTGGGAAGCTGAATGGCCACGCGATCACCCGGTTTTACGCCCAACCCGTGGAGGGCCGTCGCAAACCGGTTCACCTGATTCTCGAGTTCCCGGTACGATAGGCGCGTGTTCATGAAACTCAGGGCGGTGCGGTCGGGTCGTTCGCCGGCGGACCGCTCGAGTGAGCCGTGAATGGTGTGGGTCCCGTAGTCGATCGATGGGGGGACACTGTCGTCATAGAATTTGAGCCAAGGGCGTTCGCTCATACCGGTTTCCGAGGTCGGATGTCGATCAACTATGGCGAGGCGACAGAGAGAGCGTCAATCCCCCCACTTGCGGCCGCGAGACCGAATAGGCAACATGCGCGATGTGGTGTGCCTGTCGCCGTCACGTCCCGATCGCGCCGAGTCACCATCGGAGATGAGAGAGGAGAACTCGTGAGCAGGAGCCGCCAGCCGCCAAATTGCATGCTGTTTACCGTTGCCGCACTCTGCAGCGGACTCACCGGCGCAGTGACGCCGGCGCGCGCGCAGAACCTGACGCCCGTTGAACAGCGCATCGTGGAGTACGTGGATTCGCATACCGAGGAGGCGGTCGCGCTGCTGGAGCGGACCGTGAACATCAACAGTGGCACGATGAACCACGAGGGCGTGCGAGCGGTGGGGCGGGTGTTTCGCGAGCCGCTCGATGCGCTCGGGTTTGCTACGCGCTGGGTCACGATGCCCGATAGTGTTCATCGGGCCGGCCACCTCTTCGCCGAGCGCCGTGGCGATCGAGGGAAACGTGTCCTGCTGATCGGTCATCTGGATACGGTGTTCGAAACCGACAGTCCGTTTCAGCGCTTCGAGCGACTCGATTCGCTGGCCCGGGGTCCCGGAACGGAGGACATGAAGGGGGGCAACGTGGTCATGCTGCTCGCGCTCGAGGCGCTCCACGCCGTGGGCGCCCTGGACGGCACGCGGATCATCGTCGCGTTCACAGGAGACGAGGAGGAAACCGGTGATCCGCTCAGCGTGAGCCGATATGATCTCATCGAGGCAGCCGGGCGAAGCGATGTGGCGTTGGGATTCGAGGGGGGTGTGGGGAGCATGCACACGGCGACGATCGCCCGCCGCGGCTACACGGACTGGTTTCTCCGTGTCCATGGAGAGCGCGGTCACTCCTCTCTCATCTTTGGCGATGAGTACGGGAGTGGAGCGATCAACGAGGCGGCCCGCATCATCACCGAATTCTACAACGAGTTGCGCGGGGAGCAGTATCTGACGTTTGGTCCCGGCATCGTGCTCGGAGGAACGGACGTGTCGTACGACACCGCCATGGCGCGCGGGACGGCTTTCGGAAAAACCAATGTCATCCCGCAAACCGTAACAGTCGCCGGTGACCTTCGGACGATCAGTCTGGAGCAGCGCGACCGGACGAAGGCGCGTATGCGCACTATCGTGGCTCGAAGTCTTCCCGGCACCACCGCAGAAGTGTCCTTTCGGGATTCGTATCCCCCGATGAGCCCAACCGAAGCGAATCAAGAGCTGTTCGACGCACTGAACCGGGTCAGCCTCGATCTGGGGTATCCAGCTATCGAAATGATCGATCCCGGCCGGCGCGGCGCAGCCGACATCTCGTTTGCGGCGCCGCATGTCGGCGCGGCGCTGGCAGGGCTTGGCGTCTTCGGAGCCGATGGCCACACGACCAAGGAAATCGTCGACCTTCGCTCGATCCCGGTAGCCGCCAAGCGGGCGGCGATTCTGATCTACCGGCTGACTAGGGAGCGTGCGTGAAACGGGCGGCAGCGGCGCCCGCGTTGGGGACGAGAGGGGACGTTAGATATCGAGGTTCTTCACGAACTTCGCGTGCTTCTTGATGAAATCGCGGCGCGGCTCGACTTCGTCACCCATCAGTTCCTCGAAGAGCCGGGACGCCATTGACGCGTCCTCCAGTTCGACGCGCAGAAAGGTCCGCGTCGCCGGATCCATCGTCGTGCGCCACAGTTGCTCAGGATTCATCTCTCCCAGGCCCTTGTATCGCTGAATGCTGACGGTTCCCTTCCGTGACCCGTTCTTGAGCCGTGCCACGTATTCGTCGCGCTCGGCGTCACTGTACGCGTAGAACTCCTCCTTCCCCTTGCTCACCCGGTAGAGCGGCGGCTGCGCGATGTACACGTAGCCCGCCTCGATGAGCTGTCGCATTTCTTTGTAGAGAAACGTCAGGAGGAGGGTCCGGATGTGCGCGCCATCGACGTCGGCGTCGGTCATGATGACGATCTTGTGATATCGCGCTTCGTCGATGTTGAAGTCGTCTTCGCCAACGCCCGTACCGATGGCGGTGACAAGCGTGCGGATTTCTTCGTTGGAGAGAATCTTGTCCACCCGAGCCTTCTGGACGTTGAGGATCTTCCCTCGAAGCGGAAGCACGGCCTGATATGAGCGGTCGCGACCCTGTTTGGCGGATCCGCCAGCGCTGTCTCCCTCAACCACGTAGAGCTCCGAGAGAGACGGATCGGAGAGGGAACAGTCAGCGAGCTTCCCGGGCAGGATCCCGCTCTCGAGCGCGCTCTTCTTGCGAACCAGTTCACGCGCTTTGCGAGCGGCTTCGCGCGCCCGCGCCGCGCTCAACGCCTTCTCGATGACCGCCCGCGCCGCGGAGGGCGTCTCCATCAGGTACGTACAAATCCGGTCGTAGACCACCGTCTTCACCACTCCCTCCACTTCGGAGTTGCCAAGCTTGGTCTTGGTTTGGCCTTCGAACTGTGGTTCCTTGACCTTGATATGGAGGACGGCGGTCAGGCCCTCACGGACGTCGTCGCCGGACAGCGCGAAGTCCGCCTTCTTGAGCATCCCCTTGTTCTTTGCCGTCTCGTTGATCGCGCGCGTCAGAGCGGACTTGAACCCCGTGAGGTGCGTACCGCCTTCATGGGTGTTGATGTTGTTGACGAATGAAAAAACGTTGCTTGCAAACCCCTCGTCGTACTGCAGCGCCACATCGATTTCCACCTCATCCTTGGTGGTGGCGAAGTCGATGGGTTTGGCGTGCAGCGCTTTCCGCTTGCCCCGCAGGAACTCGACGAACTCGGCCAACCCTTTCTTGTACGTAAACGCATCTTTGCGTTGCGGCTCGCGCTCGTCGGTGAGTGTGAGCGTGATCCCGGAATTCAAGAACGCGAGTTCCCGCAGCCGGTTCGATAAAATGTCGTAGTCGTACACCAACTCGGTGAAGATCTGACTGTCCGGCTTGAACGTGATCTTGGTTCCGGAGACCTGGGCTTTGCCGGTCGCCGTCAGCGGTTCCACGGTGCGACCGCGTGAAAACGCAATGTGATGCTCTTGCCCGTCCCGTTTGACCCACGCGTCGAGGCGCTCGGCAAGCGCGTTGACGACGGAGACCCCGACGCCGTGCAGGCCGCCGGACACCTTGTAGGTGCTCTTGTCGAACTTGCCGCCAGCGTGCAGCATCGTCATCGCGACTTCGACGCCCGGGAGTTTTTCGGTCTTGTGCAGATCAACGGGAATGCCGCGGCCATTGTCGACAACCGTGATGGAATTGTCCGCATGAATCGTCAGGTCGATCTGGTCACAAAAGCCGGCCATCGCCTCGTCGATCGCGTTGTCGATCACCTCGTACGCCAAGTGATGGAGGCCGCGACTCGAAGTGGAGCCGATGTACATCCCGGGCCGCTTTCGAACGGCCTCGAGACCCTTCAGGACTTGGATGGAATCAGATTCGTAGCGGGACTGGCTTGATGCAGACATGGTCGTCCTGTTGTCGAATACGAAAAAAGGGGCCGGAAACGACCCCTCGTGAGGTCTGTTAATAATACCGGTTTTTGGGTGTAAAATCAATCAAGGTGAGTGGATCTAACTGATTGTGCGACAGCGGGTTATGACAGGGCTGCGCCTCCCCTCAGCGTGAGCACCCCGGGTGACGGGGAAATGGGGTCATCGACGTGCAGGTCCGCGCTCTCGCTGTGGTCGCATCCTCTCATTCTGCGGTCCACACGATCCGCGTGATGCGCTTGCCGCGTTTGTGGAGCTGGCGAAGGATGGTTGGAGACATGAGCTGGAGCTCCTGCATCCAAGCGGCCGACTTCACCGCGACAAACAGAATACCGCCGGCCGAGACCGAACGCGGTGTGGACACCTGGGCGATACTGGGGCCGACCAGTGACTCCCATTCGGCGACGACACTCGCTTGCGCCAGGCGTCGGCCGATCCCCGTCCGGTGGCAATAGGCCTCCAGGGCCTCGCCCACGCGTGTCGCTCGCTTATCGCTCAATTGATCCTCCAACGATGCGCCATCTGGGGCGGTCAAACAGCGGTGCCGGCACTTCTTCGTCGCGAGGCGCCGTGATGATGACCTGTCCGCCAAGCGATTCGTCGATAAGCGTGAGCAACCGCTGCTGCCGCTCCTGGTCCAGCTCCGCGAAGACGTCGTCGAAGAGCGCGACCGGCTGTGTACCGAGCGACGCCGTCAACGTCTCCGCTTCGAGCAGTCTGAGGGCAATGGCGCCTGTGCGCTGCTGCCCGGCGGAGCCGAACCGTCTGAGTTCTCGCTCGTCGAGCGACAGCGCGACATCGTCCCGGTGGGGTCCCCGAGTCGTCACGCCGACTCGCAAGTCCCGGTCCAATACGTCAGACATCGCCTGCTCAATCTCATGCGCCCCGCCCTCCGGCGTCCAGTGCCGAAACCGGTAGGTCATGGCTGCGATCCCGCGCTCCCCGAGCGCGCCGCAGAGTTCGGTGTATCGCGTCGCCCACCGCGTGATCCAGCGGCACCTGGCAGCCGCCACCGCATGACCGGCAGCCGCCACCGGCCGGTCAAATGCGCGTGCCTCGTCCGGTCGGCCGCGTCGCAGGGCGGCGTTTCGCTGCCTGAGGGCGCGCCGAAAGTCCGCCAAGCTCGACAGATAGCCTTCGTCCGACAGCGACAACAGGACGTCGAGATATCGTCGCCGGCCTGCGGGCCCCCCCTCGACAATTATCCGGTCGGCCGGTGACAGCACGACGGCGACCAGCATGCCGACCGCGTCCACCAATCGCTTCCGCTCAGTCCCGTCCACCGTAATTTTCTTGCGCCGACCGGCAGGCTCGTAGCCGGCGGTGATGCGGTGCGCCGTACTCGTCCCCGCCAGAAAGAAACCGGCGTCGCCAAAGCGGACGAGCTCCCGGTCGCGCGCCCCTCGCATCGAGCGGAACAGGACGAGGTAGTAGATCGCTTCGAGGAGATTGGTTTTTCCCTGTCCGTTTGCCCCAATGACGATCGCTCCCGAGGATGGAATCTCCAGATCGAGGGAGGCGAGGTTGCGGAAATTGCGCGCCGTGAGGGTGGTGAGTTCCACGCGGGACTACTGCAGCGTGAAGCGCCGCAATCCTGCGGCTTGATTGCCCAGGCTGTCGACGGCTGTCACGGAGAAATTGAGTATTCCGGGCGGCGCGCTTGCCGTCGGAATGGGATACTCCCCGTGAAAGATCGTATCGTTTGGCATCACGTTGGAGAAGCCGAAGTTGAGCGCCCCCGACACGGCGGCGGTCACGACGACGATCACGGATCGGTCGAACACCTGGAGCGTAACGGAGAGCGTGTCACCGACCGAGAACACACTGTCTCTGGGGGAGGCGAAGAGAATCAACGGGCCGTTGAGATCGTTGTCCTCTACCGGCAGCGCAAACACCGGGCGATTGGGCTCGCCACAGGCGACCCCGCCGGCCAAGCAGAGCGCGGCAGCGACGATGCGGAGGCTCACTCGGGTCGGACGGTGCCGGGAAGGGTGCTGTGCGACGCCTCGAGCCTCAGGAGATCCTTCTTGAGCGATAGCCCCCCTCCAAAGCCCCCGAGCTTGCCGCCCGCCGCGACCACACGATGGCATGGAATCACGATGGGGACGGGGTTTCTGCCGTTGGCAGTCCCCACGGCTCGTGCGGCACCGGGGCGCCCGATGGCGCGCGCGACCTCGCCGTACGTCCGCGTCTGGCCATAGGGAATGCGTTTCAGCGCAGACCAAACCCGGCGCTCGAAAGCGCTCCCCGCGAGGTGAACGGGGAAGGTGAACTCGGTGCGGACCCCCTCGAAATACTGGATCAGCTCTCGCGCAACCCGCTTCTCAAACGGGGATCCGGCCGGACGGCGTCCACGGCGGTCCAGCTGGATACCGGTGACGGTGTCGTCCGTTACGGTCACGGAGAGAGAGGTGATCGTCGACGCGACGGTGAACGGGGTGTTGGACATTGAGCTGGCGTCCCTGTGGATCGGCTGTTGCTTCACTCTCCCAAGATACACCGGCGGCAAGCGAAGAGGATGCGGCTCGGGCGGGCATCGTGTCGCCGATCACGAAATCGGATGCGCCCGGGTCATCCCGCCCGACTTTAGTCAACGGGAATACCTGCCGACACTAGGACATGTCTGGTTGCTCTTCGAGGGCAGCCGTCCCTCGTGGTGACAAGTTGTCGCGCGGTTGGCAGTCGTTCACCGAGACGCGTCGTGGAAGCTCGAGAATGGTCGAGACCCGATGTGAACGAGCACGGCCGGAACGCCGTGGCTGTCCGTTGGAGCAGTCCGAGAGAAGGCACCACGGCGGGGAGCGGCGCAGGTCCTCGAATCCGCGACACAGGGCGACGCCGCTGCGCGTTGTTGGGCTTGCGTGTTGGGTGGGTCCCGACGCACGGCGGGCGGGATTGTGTTTGGAGGGTTTGACCAGCTGGAGCTGCGTATGAGCGATGAGGTGAAGCGGGCGGTTAAGGTTCGACTCAACGCGTCGGGGACGCGCCTCATCGGTTATGTCCAGCTTCGTCCGCACGAAAACCGCATCTCCGATCGGCTGAACGATGGCGATGCGTTCTTTGTTCTCGATACGCCGGACTCGGTTGAGGGAGGAGCCCAATGTGTGGCCGTGTTCAAGGATGCGGTGAGTTACGTCGAGGCGCTCGAAGAGCCTGAGCGCTTGCACCGAAGGCGAATCGCCGGCGATTTTCATTGGGTCACGGTAGAACTCATCCGGCCCAAGGCGACGCTCATGGGAGAGTTATTCGTGCCACGGGGTGCCGCTGTCACCGATGGCCTCAACGATTGCCGTCGGTTCATCAATCTCAAGAATGTGACCTTTTCAGATTCCAACGAACAATACGGATTCCTCGCGCTGGGGAAGAGCCAGTGTCGCATGTGGGCGCTCCTCAGGCCCAAAAAGACTGCCTGAACGAGAGGTTCCAGTCAGGCCGTCCTCCCGAAATCACGCACCGCCGCTTTCCTGCGCCCCGCATATTGTTCCCCGACCGCGCGCCCTGCTGCTGGCGTGAGGCGTTCGCCGCCGTAACTTTCCGCCGAAGAGCGGCCGGAGAGTGAACCCAACATGACCAGGTCGAAGTCGGGCCTTTCGCGTCTCGCTGTTTGTGTTCTGGCGTCGGTTGCGGGCTGCAAACCCGCTGCGCCGGACCCAGCCGTCACGGGAGTGACGCGTGCGGGTGTCTACTACGAAGCCACTGGGAGTGGTACCGCCGTGGTACTTGCGCACGGCTTCAGCCTCGACCGGCGCATGTGGGAGCCGCAGGTTGACGTGCTGGCAGAGCACTACCAGGTGATTCGGTACGACCTTCGGGGCCACGGCAAATCGGTGGCGGCTTCGACACCGTTCCAGGCGTATGACGATCTGGGCGCGGTGCTGGACGCGGTTGGTGTCGATCGGGCGGCGATTGTGGGCCTGTCATTCGGAGCGGAAATTGCGGTCGACTTCGCGTTACAGTACCCCGACCGCGTGACGAAACTCGTGTTGCTCTCACCTGGGCTCAGCGGATACGTGCCGACGGAGCCGTTCACGTGGTTCCAACCGGTGGCTGAAGCACTTCAATCCGGTGATGTCGAGGAGGCCGCGAGGCGCTGGGCCGACTCGCCGCTCATGGCGGTCTCCGACAGCGCGGCGGCAGAGGTCATCCGCGCCTTGGTCGCCGATAACGCGCGCGTGTGGTCGTACACGAGATACGATCGGTCGCCCGAGCCGCCTGCCGTCGCGCGCGTCGCTCAACTCAAGACACCGATGCTGGTCGTCATTGGCGAGCGCGACCTCCCGAACATCCACGGCGTGGTCGATACCCTGGTGACGTGCGTCGTCTCGGCGAGAAGAGTGACGATACCGGGCGGGCGCCACATCGTGAACCTGACGGCGCCCGCTCTTGTCAATCAAATCGTGTTGGACTTCCTGCAAGACGAGTCGATGTCCCCAATGCCCTCGGAGCCGAGTCCCTGTGCATGAGGGAGACGCGTGACCTGGCGTTGCGCCGCGTATCTCTGGTCCGGGCCAACGACACTGCTGGGTTTGGGAATGGCACTCTGTGCGTTCGCGGGACGCGGAACGCTCCGCATCGTAGACGGTGTCATCGAAGTTCACGGTGCCGTCCCCCGGTTCTTCTTACGAGCGTTCCCGCCTCGCGGCGTTGCCGCGATCACCGTAGGGCACGTGGTTCTGGGATGTGATCCGGAGAGTCTCGCTCGCACCCGGGCGCATGAACGGGTCCACGTCAAACAGTGCGAGCGCTGGGGTCCCCTGTTCCTTCCGGCATACGTCGCGGCGGGTATCTGGGCTCTCCTCAGAGGGCGACACGTTTATCACGACAATTGGTTTGAGCGACAGGCAAGGCGCGAGGCCCTACGTGTTCGATCTGGTGATATTCGATAACGACGGCGTCCTCGTCGACAGCGAACCGCACGCCAATGAGATTCTCGCCGCGCTGCTGACACAGGTCGGCCTGCCGACGACCTACGAAGACTCGATCGCCGAATTCATGGGTGGTTCGTTCGAACGGGTGCGGCGAATGGCGGAAGACCGGCTGGGAGAGGCATTGCCCGTCGACTTCGAAGATCAGTACCACGCTCGGCTCTTCGAACGCTTCCGGACGGCGCTCGAGCCAGTCCGGGATGTGGTTTGGGCGCTCGACCGGATCGATATCCCGACCTGCGTGGCGTCGAGCGGGACGCACGATCGTATTCGAGTGAGTCTCGAGGTCACGGGACTGTATCCACGTTTCGCGGGACGCATTTACAGCGCCACCGACGTCGAGCGTGGTAAGCCGGCGCCGGATCTGTTTCTTCATGCTGCGCGGCGGCAGTCCGTTCCACCGCGCCGCTGTGCGGTGATTGAAGACACGGCGCTTGGCATCGAGGCGGCGAATGCAGCCGGGATGACGAGTTTCGGGTTTGCGGCAATGGGACCGGTGGACAGGCTGGCACACGCGACCGGCGGAATATTCCACAGCATGCGTGATCTCCCGGACTTGCTCCGCGCACCGGCCGGGGAGCAGTCGAGGATCTGATCAATCGGCGCTCACCGCCCTCTCGAGCGTTCCTGCCGGCGGAGCAGTTGTGCGATGACAAATCCAACGAGCCACACGGCGGCCAGGACACCGATCGTGATCACCGGGTAGCGAAAGAACCACTTGAGCACGATCAGCAACACGATCCCGACGAGCACCACGGCAACGGTGCCCACGAGGATGACTTCGGCTCGATCGCGCCACGTCGCTTTCTGCTCCACCTGATACCTGCGGAGCCAAGGTCCAAGCTGTGGTCGGTTGCCCGCCACCGCTCCACCTCCTTCAGAGTCCGCGCTGGACGAAAGAGAACATGATGGCACCGGTGCGCGCTAGCACCGCTACGTCCGATCGATGAGACGGACCGCATCCCCGCCGTCTGTCCCGTGTATACTTCGTTGAGCCCAGGTGTGCCGTTAGCGGCAAGGAATGAGCGAACGCGAACCGGACGACGATATGCAGACCGTGACGTGGACACGAACCGTGATTGTCCTCGCAGCCGTGACCGTGGCGTGGTTCCCGTGCGGCGCAACGCGTGCCAGCGCCCAGGAACGCACCGCCGCCGATTCCAGTTCGCGCGAGGCGGACGAGCGCGACGCCACGCAGGCGGCGCTGGATTGGCTTCAGCTCGTCGATGACGGCAAGTACGCCGAATCGTGGGAGCAGGCAGCTGCAGCCTTCAAGAGGGCCGTCACGAAGGGCGCTTGGGAGCACAGCGTCGTCGCCGCGCGCTCTGCGTTCGAGCCGTTCGGGGAGCGGACCATATTCGTGGCGAGGTATACGACCGAGCTACCGAATGCGCAGCCTGGGGAATACTTCATCCTCCAGTATCGTACGCAGGTCCCCGGCCGGCGCACGGTGGTCGAGACGGTGGTGCCGATGCGAGACAGCGACGGATCGTGGCGCGTCGCTGGATACTTCGTGCGACCTGAATGATGTCTATTTGCGGTTTGCGCGCTCTTCGAGGGTTGCGCGTTCCAGGTCCAAGAGAAAGCGTTTGCGCCAGACCCCCCCGCCGTACCCACTCACGGCGCCGTCGGCGCGGATGATGCGGTGACAGGGAATCACGATGGCGATGCGGTTGTCGCTGTTGGCCCGCCCGATTGCGCGCACGGCCGTGGGTCTGCCGATGCTCTTCGCCTGTTCTTCGTACGTTTTCGTGCATCCATACGGAATGGCGCAGAGCGCCCTCCAGGCGGCACGTTGAAACGCCGTTCCCGGCAAGACGACCTGGACCGTAAACCGCCTCAGATCACCGATGAAATAACGCTCCAGTTCGGCCTCGAGTTGGGCGAGATGCCTATGGTGCCCGGGGACGGCGACGCACGCGAGGCGGGCGCTCAGTCGCTGGAGCTGGGTCGCGAGCGAGACGCGGTCGGCGAATTCCAGGAGGCACACTCCCTGCTCGGTTGCTGCGGCGATCATCGGGCCAAGCGGCGTGAGCACGCGCGCCAGCCATAGCTGGGTCGCGTCGCGGCTTTTGCCGGGCGTGGCACCAAAGAACCGTGCGAATGCGTCGCGGAATCCGCTCAGCGACTCAAACCCATAATCGTACGCGGTGCTCGTCATGGCCGCCCCCTGTTGCATCTGCCCGAGTGCCAGTCCGAGCCGGCGGGCTCGTTGGTAGGCATGGAACGTCATCCCGTGATGATGATGGAACCAGCGCCGAACGCGCGCGGGGTCCAGTGACATGGCCCGCAAGTCCGCGTCCGTCCACCGGCGGGCGGGATCCCGTTCGACCTCGGACATCAGGTCCTCCAACCATTGCGGCGCGTGTCCGTTCAGTTTGGTCGGGAGGCACCGCTTGCACGGCCGATAGCCGGCTCCGGTGGCGTCCCGGGCCGACGCAAAGAATTCAACGTTTTCGCGAGACGGCTTCTTGGCGGGGCAGCTCGGCCGGCAGAAGATGCCTGTCGTCCGCACCCCTGTGAAAAACACGCCGTCGTACGCGGTATCACGGCGTGTGAAGGCCTTGTACATCTCGTCGGTTGGGGGCATCTTCGCGTCGATCATGACTGCAATCTAAGATGGTCGGGGAACCGGTCTACCGAAATCTGAACATGGAATTCCCATCTCACTGGCTCGAGCTGCTTACCGAGATCGCGGACCGCGCCGACGAGATCGCGTTGCGGTTCTTTCGGGCACGTGACCTACCGGTAGATGCCAAGTCCGATGGGAGTCCGGTGTCGGCGGCGGATCGCGCCATTGAAGAAATGGCACGGGTCGTCGCCCGCAAGCACTTTCCCACCCTCGGCGTTTTTGGGGAAGAAGAGGGAGACGCGCCCGGAGGGAGTGCCCAGCGGCTGATCATCGATCCGATCGACGGAACCAGGAACTTCGTCCGCGGCATTCCCATCTTTGCCACGTTGCTCGCGATCGAGGACGGTGACGACGTGGTGGCAGGAATGGTCAGCGCGCCCGCGCTGCGGTCGCGTTGGAGTGCCGCCCGGGGGCACGGGGCGTACCAGGCCGACCGCCGGCTTCAGGTCTCGAGCGTCGCCTCCCTCGAGCGCGCGCAACTCTTTCACGGCGATGTCGGTGCAACGCGGGAGCCGCATCCGCCAACCGGAATGTTTGCCATGATTCGACAGGTCGAGCGTACTCGAGGATTCGGTGATTTTTATCAACACATGCTCGTCGCCGAAGGCGCGGGGGAGTTCGCGATCGATCCGGGCGTGAACCCTTGGGACATTGCCCCGATGCTGGTCATCCTCGAAGAAGCGGGTGGGCGCGCCACCTCGTTCGCCGGTGAGCGCACCATCTACGGTGGCAGCCTGGTGTCTACAAACGGTGTGCTCCACGAGGCGGCGCTGCGGGCGCTCGAGTCGTGATCGTAGGGGACGACCCGTGCGCTCCGGCGAGTGGTTGGAACTTCACGGCGTTGTGGTCGAGGGATACGGCGTTGCATCGGGAACCGCGGCTGACAGCCCCTACCCGCGAGGCAGCATCGAACTGCAGGTGCCCTTCTTCAAGGATTGCGGTCTAGACCTGACACGGTTTCACCGCGGGACCCTCAACGTGTCAATCGCGCCACTGAGGGCCTCGATGGTGAATCCCCGTTTCACCTTCCGATCCATCCTGTGGTCGCCGAGCCACGAACCGGAGGATTTCTCGTTTGCGCCTTGTCAGATCGCCCACGCCGAGGCCTGGCATGCAGGATTCGTGTACTACCCGCATCCGGAGACCAAGCCGCGCCACCATCACGATCCGTCGATACTGGAGATCATTACCACGTACTTGACGGGTGTTGCGTATGGAGATGCGATCGACTTGTTGATAGGGGCGCGCGAGTTCACCGTGACGCGCTGAGGCGAACGTCGGAGATGACTGCGCTGCAACGCCAGTTCCTTGCCCTCGAGCCGCGATGGATCGGTGGGGCCAGACTCTTCAAACTCTATTTGCGGCGGGGCGTCCTCCACGCGGCATGTGTGGGTGGGCAGAGTCGGGGCCTGCTCGAACGCGTGGCCCTGTGGGGTGAGTTGGCCTTTGTGTTTCGAAGCACCGTGCGGATCGACCGCCAGTTGGAAGGGAGCTATGATGCCATCGACCTCCCCTCCCCCGCGTTGATTGCTCGGGATGGGCGCAATTTCCGGATCGCGAGCGCGGAAATCGAACGTGTGATCCTGAAGCCACGGCGGCTTTGGTCGGTCCCGAAGGTATGGCGCCGCGCCTGCTCGGTCGGCTTCCGGCACAGGGGCGATGGACACACGCGGGTGCTCTGGGTCCGATGGGATGACGCCGAGCCCTTGCGAGGCGCGCTCGCAGCCATGGCGTTTCGTGTCGAGGGGCCATAGACCACGCACAGCAAGCGGCTCGGGAGACGGCGCGTGACGTGTCCCAACGCGTGCACTGACACGCAGCGCACCGTTTCCGTATCTTGTCCGAATCCCTGACCTTCGAGACGGACGATGTCGAACCTCGCCCTCCGTGAACGGCCCGCTCAAACCGAGTACGCCCCTTATTATGGAACGTATATCGACCTCGTGCCCGAGGGTGACGTGGTCGAAACGCTTGCCGGACAGATCGCAGAGACCCTCGCATTACTCGAGCCGCTGGACGAGCAGCAGGGGGAGTATCGGTACGCAAGGGGGAAGTGGAGTGTGAAGGACATCGTGGGACATCTCTGCGATACCGAGCGCATCTTTTCCCTCCGCGCGCTTCACTTCGCCCGAAACGACCCGGCTCCGTTGCCGGGAATGGAGCAGGACCCATACGTGCTGTGGGCGGAATCCGATCGGCGGACGCTTCATTCCCTGCTTACCGAATTGGCGGCTATTCGGACTGCCACGCTTGCGTTGTTCCGTGGCCTCGATACGGGCGTGTGGTCCCGCCGGGGGATGGCGGACGGGGTGGAGTTTACGGTGCGATCGCTCGCGTACATCATCGCGGGTCACGAGCTGCATCATGGACGCGTCATACGCGAGCGGTATCTGGGTCATTGGAGTACATGATCCGCACTAGACACGGTGACAATCACATGACTGACGCGACCTACACAGGGCTCACCAAGATCGGCCAGATATTCGTCAGAGTTTCGGATCTCGAGAAAGCAACGGAGTTTTATCGCGATGTGCTTGGGATGACGCACCTGTTTCAGGTCCCCAATATGTCGTTCTTCGATTGCGGCGGGGTGCGGTTGATGCTGGGTGTTCCCGAGAAGCCCGAGTACGATCACCCCGCGTCGATCATCTACTATGCAGTGGGCGAGATCCACGAGACATTTGCCGAACTGACGGCGCGGGGCGTGGCCTTTCGCGGCGAGCCACACTGCATCGCAAGGCTCCCCGACCATGAGCTGTGGATGGCGTTCTTCAACGACATCGATGGGAACGTGCTCGCGCTCATGAGTGAGGTGCGGGAGTAGGGCCCGGAACCGTGGCAGCCGGTGCGCGAATGGACCCCGTGGCGGGTGCGGAATCGTACCGGGCCATCTATCGGGTGGTGCGACAGATACCGGAGGGAATGGTGGCGACGTACGGGCAGGTTGCGACGTTGGCCGGGCTCCCGGGCCACGCGCGACAAGTCGGGTACGCCTTGCACGCCCTCGCCGACGGGAGTGGGGTGCCGTGGCACCGGGTCATCAACGCGCGCGGTCGAGTGAGCCGTCGCGCCGACCCCGGATACGAGCGGCTGCAACGCGCCCTGCTGGAGGCTGAGGGCGTGGTCTTTGAGCCGTCCAGCCACGTGTCGCTAGCGCGGTTTGGCTGGCGCCGTCGCCTTCCCGCCAACGCGGCCCTGATCATCATCGATGTGCAAAAGGCGATTGACGATCCCAGCTGGGGCGAGCGCAATAATCCGCACGCGGAGGCAAACATGCAGCGGCTGCTCGCCGCGTGGCGGGCAACGCGCCGCCCCATCGTGCACGTCCGGCATTTATCCACGGAACCAAACTCCACCTACCGTCCCGGCCAGGAGGGCTGTGAGTTCAAAGATGCCGTATGGCCTCTGACCGGCGAGCACATCGTCGACAAACGGACGAACAGCGCCTTCATCCGCACGAATCTGGAAGATCACCTTCGGGCAGAGCGAGCGGACACCCTCATCGTCGTGGGTGTTATCACGAATAACTCGGTGGAAGCCACAGCGCGCATGGCCGGCAACCTCGGGTACACGACCTACGTCGTGGCCGACGCGACGGCGACCTTCGGGCGCAACGACTTCAATGGTGTGCAGCGAACGGCGGACGAAGTCCACGCCATGTCGCTCGCCAATTTGCAGGGCGAGTACGCGGAGATCGTTCTCACCGACGATGTGCTGGAGCGGGTTGCATCGTGAGCCCCCGCGGGAGCATGAGCGCTTCGCACCGGCGGCGCCGTGCTCGTCCGTCTCGCGCGTGAACGAGGCGGCTCCGAAACGGGACGAGCAGTCACCCGGGGAGCGGCTGGCCCGGGTCCAGCGATTGGCGTACCTGCTCGACACGGCGGTCCGGATTCCGTGGACGCCGATCCGGTTTGGGGTGGATTCGGTGATCGGATTGGTGCCGGGATTAGGCGACGCCGTTGGCGCGGCGATGTCGGGATACATCATGTACGAGGCCGCTCGGCTGGGTGCCTCGAAACGGGTGTTGCTGCGCATGCTGTACAATGTCGGCCTCGATGTGTTGGCCGGCGTCATTCCGATCGTCGGCGACCTGGTGGATGTGGTCTGGAGAGCGAACGACCGGAACGTCAGACTGCTCGAGCGGCATATCCACGATCCGGCCGGGACGAAATCCGCGACCGGTTGGTTTTTTGCAGCAATTACAGCAGCCCTCGCCGGGCTTGTGCTCGGCACTCTGGGCCTTGCGGCGTGGCTCGTCGCACTCATCATTCCCTAAGCCGTTCCGCGTCGCCTTCTCGCCGATGGTGTGAGATACGATTCACGGTATATTTCTCCATCACTCAACCGGATGCCGATCATGGCCAAGGCAACGTTTGCGGCTGGATGTTTCTGGGGTGTTGAAAGCGCGTTTCGGCAAATCGCGGGAGTGCGTTCGGCAACAGTGGGTTACACGGGAGGGACGCTCGAGAATCCCTCGTACCAAGATGTGTGTTCCGGCCGGACGGGTCACGCTGAAGCCGTCGAAGTAGACTTCGATCCGGCTCTCACGTCATACGATGATCTGCTTGACGCGTTCTGGGGCATGCACGACCCCACAACTCCCAATCGCCAGGGGCCGGATGTCGGCTCGCAATATCGGTCCGCGATCTTCGTCCACGACGCCGAGCAGGCCGATGCCGCGCACGCCTCCAAGGACCGGTGGCAAGCGACCGGACGGGTAGCAGGCCCGATCGTGACGGAGATCGTACCAGCATCGACCTTTTACCCGGCGGAGGAGTACCACCAGCAGTACTTTGCCAAACACGGAGTTTCCAGCCCGACGCATTGAGACGAAACGCTTCATGCTCGCGTCGAGCGCGCTTGCCGGTCCGATGATCGAGACGGCGCCGTACTATCCTGAGGACGAGGCGTACCTGATCGACCCGGAGCCGAACG
>JBFHWR010000003.1:0-36614 GCA_041599395.1 Gemmatimonadales bacterium
ACTCGCCACAGAGGACGCAGGATGGATGCCCGCCCCACCCTGAGCTCATTGCCCTCAGGGTAGCGGAGGGGGGCCGCACACGTGCTATCGACTCGCTGCGCCGCTGCGGATCGAGGCTGACGTTTGTGACACACCTCACCGCGAAATGGTAATGGCTACCGCAGGTTGGTGGGCTGTCCTTCGGGTCCCGTGATACGAGACCGTAGGCGCGCACTGTTTCAAGCGAGATTCGGAAGCCCGCCGCATGATCAATTCTTGGTTCCCAGCAGCTGACAACCGGCCGGCCACCGAGACCCAGTGTCCGGGAACCCCGAAATCCGATGCGCTTCACAGGCCGATTCGAGCGATGATCGCGGTTGTCGGGCTGCTCATCATGAGTAGTTGTCTCGCAACCGCGGGCGACGAACTTACTAATCCACCATCGGATTCGCTGCCCGCGGACCTCCAGCCAGCAACCGTTTACTACGTTGCCGCAACGCTTGGCGACGACCAAAACGACGGACGATCCCCAGCCTCTCCATGGCGGACAGTCGAAAAGGTGAATGCGACTCTCTTCACACCAGGTACACACGTGCTCTTCAAGCGAGGCGACACGTGGACGAGCACTCTGGTGATTCCAACCTCTGGCACTCCTGACCAGCCCATCCTTTTCGGGGCGTACGGTCGCGGAGAGCGTCCGATCATTACCGGACAGAGTACTGCACCATTCAGCATTCGTGGCACTGATCGTCACCACATCGTGGTACAAGACCTTGAGCTTGCAGACTGGACGGACGTCGGCTTACAGAATCGTGGCGGTGACAACTGGGTGGTCCGGAGACTGAGAATCACCGGAGGAGACACCCGGCCACCCGATCACGGAATTCGCTTTGTGAATCAGGATTCACGGAAGATCGATGGGGGCCTCATAGAGCAAAACGTCGTCGGTCCGATCGGTGTAAGCGAGAGGGGTGGCATCTTCTATCAGGGGATTCTCGTTCAAGGAATCGATCACGTCACGATTCGCAAGAATACCATCCGCGCAGTCCACGCCGGCGGTATCGCACTCAGCATCGGAGGTGGCGGAATCAATGGTAACATCGGTGCGCTGGTCGAGGACAACTTGATCTATGAGTCCACCTCTGGAATCCTTGTTTTTCAGACAAGCTACACAACCGTGCAGTACAATACGATCCGCCATGGCAAGGGACTCGGGATCGGCGTATCGTACCAGAGCAACTACGTGACGGTGCAGGTGAATCTGATTTATGGACTCGTACGGTTGTTGGAGCCGCATCTCTGGAACGGCATTGACATCGCGAACGATTCACACCATGGCAAAGTGTACCACAATACAGTCGTCGGGGTGGCACGCCACTCGCTGGTGTTGGCACGAGATGGGAACATCGACCTTCGCGGCTGGGATATTCGCAACAATATCTTCGATGCGTCCCGAAACGACGGCAGCAACATCCCCGGTTCGATCGATGAGAGAGCCCTGCCGCTCGGTCTGCGCAACGCAACGGCTTTTACGGAGGATCACGACCTGCTCGTCTCGGCCAACGGCGGGCACGTTGCGAGCGTTGGCCTCGGAGACGGCATTCTATACGACCTCGAAAACTATCGAGCAGCTGTCGGGGCCGGTCTGCAATCACAAGACAAGAACCCGCACTTCATCGATCCGGATGCCGGTAATTTTCGGTTACGCCCGGGATCACCCGCTATTGGTATGGGCGATCGCAGCGCAGGGGTCATGCTGGACATGGATGGTGTGCCGTTTGCCGATCCACCCAGTATTGGGGCCTACGAAATCAGACAGGCTCCTGCTGACGAACCATTGGCATCACGCCGTGTGGGCGGTTCGATTCGCTAGAGCCCGAACCACCCTCCGTAACGTCCGGCGCCAATCTGTCGGCGCTCCGAACGTGCCAGCACGGTCTTGACGAAGTTTCGACCGAAACGACCGAACAACCAAGAAGTTCGGATGATCACGTGCCTGAGCGACACGCGTGCGACTGCTGGCCTCTCAAGCGCTCGTGGTGGGACGGTGTTCGCCCTTGGGTCGCCCACGTGCAACTACACCTCTAATCCAATCCTCTCGAGCCGGTACGACCCGTTGAGCACCCGGTCCCACCACCACTGGTTTACGAGATACCATTCAACGGTTTTTCGGAGCCCTCTCTCAAACGGCTCCACCGCCTTCCAGCCCAATTCGGTTTCGATCCGAGTTGAATCGATTGCGTATCGCCGATCGTGCCCAGGTCTGTCGTCGACCTGACGAATTAGCTGAACGTAGCTTCCCCGACCTTCTCGCGGACGAAGTTCGTCTAGCAACACACAAAGACCCCGGATCACTGTTAGGTTGTCCCGACGACACCTCGCTCCAATGTTGTATACCTCGCCTATCCTGCCACGTTCGAGAACCGCGCGAAGTGCATCGACGTGGTCATCCACAAATATCCAATCCCGGATGTGCTTCCCATCCCCATAGAGCGGGATCGGTTTGCCTGACAGCGCCTGCAGGATCACGTGGGGGATGAGTTTTTCTGGAAACTGGAACGGGCCGAAGTTGTTGGAGCAGTTCGTGGTCACCACGGGAAGGCCGTACGTATGATGCCAGGCCCGAACTAGGTGGTCGGCAGCTGCCTTCGTCGCGGCATACGGCGAGTTCGGTGCATATCGGGCTCGCTCGTCCGCCTCAACGCCTGCTCCGACACTCCCGTACACCTCGTCCGTTGAGACATGCAAGAACCGGAAGCGTGACCCTTCGGCTGAGCCCAAGTCACGCCAGTATCGAGTGCTGACCTCGAGAAGCATCCGAGTGCCGTCGACGTTCGTGCGCACAAACTGCGCGGGCGTGTCAATTGAACGGTCAACGTGGCTCTCGGCGGCAAGATGCATGACCGCTTCGGGACGGTAGTTCGCGAAAACATCTCCCAGCGCGTCGCCATCCGCGATGTCGAGGTGCACAAAGTGATACGAGGGCGATTGCTCAACGGTCAGAAGTGAATCCAAATTTCCGGCATAGGTCAGCGCGTCCACGTTGACCACGCAGGGGGTGCCCACCCCAACCAATTTCCGAACAACCGCAGATCCGATGAAGCCAGCTCCTCCAGTGACCAGCACCCGCTTGAACATCCACCCCCTCCTATTGACCGTTCAAAGCCGTAAAGGCTCCTCCACCTGCGTCGGCTTATTGCCTAGTCACTCCTTCCATGGGACGACGCGCGACGACCGCGTAGAAAGGAAACGGTCGAATCCCGAGGATCTTCGTGGAAAGAAGTGATGCTAGAACGTTCTGGAGCACCAAGGCGACTGCACTCGCCGAAGCTGCACCCATGATTCCGTATGGAGGGATCAGGAGGACGCAGGCGACGCCATAGGCGACAGCCGCGATGCTCGTCGCGAGCCACAGCGCCCGATCGTTGTCGGTCATCATCAGCAAGTACCCCACCGACCCCACAACAACACTGACGTACTGTGCAACGGCCATCACACGCAATGCGCCGGCCGCGACGACGAATTCAGATCCAAACAATCCCATCACCAGCTCGGGCACCAGAACGCAGGGGAGAAGCAACGGTGCCGCAGCGAGGGATGTGTACTTGGCTGACTTCCCTGCCAAATGGGCCAGTCCACGCATATCGCCGCGGTGAAAGAGCACGGCGAAGCGAGGCGCTAGAATGGCGTTAGCGGCAAGCAACACTGATCCGACGAGGAGCGACGTCCTCCAGGCAACCGCAAATTCGCCAACCTCGGCGGCGGGTCGCCACAGTCCGAGCAGGAGGGGACCAAACCATGCCATGCTGTAGTTGATCAGCGATACCCAGAAGAGAGGCCGCGCCGCACGTGCCAATCCCCAATGCTCGCCGCTGTTGGTTCTGGGCGCGGCCGCCAGCGCGGGCGTGAGGCGCCACGAGAAGAACGCGAGGAGAGCAGCAAGCACTGCACCAAGCGTATAGGCCGCCGCCGCGGAATCGGCGCTTCCCCACTCTCCCAACCACAGCAGTGTCGCGGTTGCGCACAGCGGCAAGGCAACGCTTCGAAAAAACTGCGCTTCGCGAACGCGTTCGATGCCACGGAGCAGCTCAGCGTGAAGGAAGAGGAGCGCATGGGCGCCAATGCCAACTGCCAACCACTTCAGCGGCAGCGTGAGTTCTGGTTTGCCGAACACCAACCTGCTCACCCCGCTCGCGCCAAGATACACTACGACGGTCAATATGACGGAAGCGGCAGCGACCAGCGTGGTTCCTGAACGTGCGGTCCGCCGGACAGCAGACCACCTGGTATCTGCTGCTTGCTGAGCGACCCTTCGCAGCACAACATTGTCCAAGCCGAGGCGGCTCACTGTGCTCGCCCCCGCCAGGACGGCGAGTCCGATGAAGATCAGGCCCGTTGCGGCAGCACCAACGACGCGGGCAAGCACCAGGCTGTACACGAACGACGCCACCGCTCCAAAGCCAAGGAGTAGAAAGACGAAGAACGCTTCCGTGCTGATTCCAAGGGCTAGTCGGCGATCGACGAACTTCACGCGAGGCAAGCGACACTCCGCAGGTCATGAGCATACCGCACTAGTCTTGCCACGCCTTCCACGGAGTCCGCCGCCCAATCAGGGACTCCAGTAATCGCACGTGGTCTCCGTAATACCGGGTCAGCAGCGCCCGAGTCTCCGGGCCGATCGAATCAGGAACGCTCCGCTGGACATTCCACTCGGTGTCGAGCCAGAACCCAACGGCGCGACGGGTCTGCGCCGGGACGACGGCTCGCGCGATGCGTCTCGATGCCCGATACCAGAGCTTCTGTTGCATGCTCTCGGACCGCGCCTCTCCTCCAACGTTGAATCGCGTTCCAAGGACCGACACGTGAAAGTCCTCGTCGACCCCGAGGAACTGAAACACCGAGCGCACAACGGCCTCACCCTCGTGGGCGAGATCCTCGAGAAAAATGACACACATTCGCTCATGTCCGAACGTATCAAAGAACGGTTCGAGCTGTCGTCCATATTCTCCAAGTGCCAGGATGTCCGTATTCTCATCCAACGTCGTTCTCACCGTCGATGCCGCAGCCGCCTGCCTGGCCACTGCCTGGTCGAAGGAGTCCGCGAAGAAGCCCCGTCTTCGCGACATGCGGTAATGGGAGTGTGCACGAGCAATGGGATCGCGGAGAATAGCCACTAACTTCACGAACGGGCAGTGCGCCCGAATATGGGCCGCAACATTGGGCGTGAACATGTAACGGGGTGACGCCTCTCCCCAGATCTGCTGCTCACTCGCCCGAGAGAAATACGCTGAAAGGTACGATTCGATCCCGAGGCGGACCCTCTCCGGATCTGACCAGAAGTTGGCTTCTTTCTCGGGCGGCATAAAGATGTTTGGGTGAGACGCCAAGTATCTCGAGAGAGACGTCGTGCCCGCTTTTTGAGCACCAATGATCAAGAAATCTGGACGCGCGCATTCCATGGCTGAGGTCACTGATTCGAAAAACAGGCGCGGAGGGCTGATAACCGCTCCACTGCTCTCTTCCCCGAGCGCCAGTTCTCGGACGGCCAACCGTGCCGTACACAGAGCGTGGCCAATGCAGGCTCCGGACAGACGGCGACCGGCTGACCCACCTGTCGTAGCAGTGGAGCATCAACAGCGCTATCAGCATAAAACGCGATCTGTCCCGTCGTGAAACCAGTAGCGGACGCAATGGACAACACACGCCGCGCTTTTTCCTCTCCAACACAGTCGCTTCCGTCGAGGATCCCCTGGAACCGCTGCTCGCTATCGAAGGCGATCTCGGTGGCGACGACGTCATCGAAACCCAGGATGTCCGCAATATGGCGGGCGTAGAACGCTGGGGCCCCTGTGGCGAGAAGGACCGTGTCACGCCGCCGCCGATGCCATGCTATGCGATCAACGGCCACCCTCCGCGTAAACCGCTCAGTAACCAACCGTGCAAAACGTCGACCGATCACGTCGATCTCGTTTGATCGCAGTCCCCGGAGCGACTCCAAACACAACAGCCTGAGGTCATGGCGGTGACTAATTCCAAGTTTCTTGGCGATCGAGCCAAACGCCAGCCTCGGTAGTTGACTCTTCGGATACCGCCAAAGCCTCCGCCAGAAAAACAGTTTCACAGTCTCCGACCCCACCACCGTGCCATCCAGATCCATCACCGCGAGCACCGCGCGGGAGCCGGTCATGCTGACCACCTCTGGCCCCATCTCATGTGTGGTGAAACCACGATTCCACCGATCCCGCGTGGCGGTCTCTCCGTCGCATCAAGATCCTGCGCTTGCGCAGTCCACTCGGTACCGTCTTCGCCACTGCGGCGAGCGCACCGAGATTGTAGGGCTCCATGAACAGCAGCCAGAGAAGTGCTCGCACCTCACCTACCAGCAGCCAGATCCCGTCTTGCAAGGGACCCCTCGGGCGAGCGTTCTTGAGCAACATGAGCCGGTGATTGCGAAAGGCGTAGTACTGCTGCATTGGACTCAGCCCGTTCCGCCCCGTAACCGCGCCGCGCCGGGTGGTCCGATCAACGATTCCGGTTCCTCGAACGTGGTACGCGACGGCGCGCGGCACATAGGCACACGACCACCCGAGCAGCCTGAGCCTCCAGCAAAGATCTACGTCCTCTTTGTACATGAAGAACTGCTCGTCAAACACCTCACCCTCAATCGCCGCGTCATCAAGCGCCTCCCGACGCAGCATCATACAATGCCCGGTAACACCAAAGACCTCACCACCCTCTTCAAACTGTCCCTCGTCCTTCGAGCCACAGCCTCGATCTAAGACCCGCCTGGTACGCGTGCACATCAGTCCCGTAGAGTCCACGATACCCGTGCCCGCTCGCTCCTTCGGATCCCATTGCAAGGTTTTCCCGCAAACAGCAGCGATCCTCGTCGAGCTGACGATGGGCTCCACGGCAGCCGCGACAAAACCGGGGTCGAGAACAACATCCGGATTCAAAATGAGCACGCACGCGCTCTTCGTCAGTCCTATGCCGGCATTCGCGCCGAATCCGAAACCCCCATTGTGCATGCTTGCCAAGACGACCACTCCCGGATACGTCCGGGCGACGAATTCCGTCGACCCATCGTGAGACGCATTGTCCACAAAGACCACTTCATCAAACGGCTTCGTTTGACGATGGAGCGCGTCGAAACAGTCCCGCAAATACGAGAGACTATTGAAGCCAATCACCACTGCCGCAACACTCAACTCGCTGTCGCGTCGGTCACGATTCATCGCCAGCGCTGCTCCGGTGCATTCCTCTGTTTGCAGTAGTCGAGGAAGCGCGCATAGTCGTGGGAATCCCGTGACCACGGGAACGAGAGATTTCGCAACTGAAAGACGGCGATGTCCGCAGTCACTCGCGAGGTTGAATACATTTGCGTGAGAACCGCCACGAGCACAGCGTCCCGCTTGACGCCTTGACGCTGGAGCCGACGCAGCAGTTCAATCATCGTTGCACCGGTGTCGAGCGAGTCATCAATAACGACGGGTCTCTTCGGTGCCGGCTCAAGCGACCCAACAACCTGACGCCGAGAGAGCGCGCGGTAGAGGCCAGTGGCCATCTCCATGCGCCGAAGAAATTGCTTGCCAGAGTGGGGGAGATGACGAAGCGGCACCATGCGCTTGAGTCCCGTCAACGGACGGGTGATTCGGATCGTGGACACCGGAAGGCCGAGCGCTTCACCGACGATGAGCGCCGGCATCACGCCCCCCGTGGCGATTCCCAAAACGCCATCTGCGTCAAAGCCACTCTCACTCACCGCGGCGGCCAGCTGCAGCGACGCTCTGTACGCCTCATCGAAATCGAGCGTCTCGATCCGCACCTCCGAGCCCGATGTCAACTTGTCGCTCCTACGCGTCGACCGCGCAGGGGTCCCGGCCGGTCCGCGGCCACCGCGACTATGCCCACGATCACCCAGAAGTACACCTGGTATATCCAATCGCCCAGAAACAGATAGGACAGCTGGGCGATCAAGACCGCCTCACATGCCGGTGCAACCCAGTTTTTGTGCTCCCTGCCGTGGCGCGCTGCCTCGTGGACCCGTCGCCAGACCAGGCTCAGGAACACGAGGAACCCTCCCAGGGCAACAATGCCGCTCTCGGACCACAGGCGTAGATAGGCGTTGTGCGGCGCTCGGTCTCCCTTCCCCCGTCCGTGGTACTTACCAGCGCCCTGGCCGATGAGCGGACTGTCGCCGATCGACTCCAGCGTCTGGTTGAAGTTCCGCAAGCGTAACGGAGTGGTGTTGCTCATGATGAGCGGAGGTTCTCCAAAGAAATCTCGGATGGTGACCTGTTGCTGATCGGGTGACAGGGCCACCTTGACCCGATCGCGGACTGGCGCGAAGAGAAGGGGCACGGCAACCATGCCGAGGAGCACGAGATGTGGCCGCCACCCCTTTGAGCGTGCGGCCAAGACCATCACGCCGACGATGGTTGCAAGCCAGGCACCTCTCGAATACGAAAGCACGAGCGCTACGACGAGAAGGATCAGCATCACACCCCACAACACGACGGGAACCGTGCGGCGCGCGCCGAACAGCAGCCGCCCCAGCATCAGGAGGATCGCAACGCTGAAGAGATAGGCGCCGGTATTTGTTGCGGGATTCACGTTACCTGGGTTTGCACGCCATGCAGCGCCCGTTGCGTACTGATAGAGCGCCTGGATCGCCAAGGCACAGGCGACCGCGACAAGCCATGGGACCATTCGGCGGGCGGACTGCCACGAGGAGAGCGTGCTGACAATCAAGACGTAAATCGCGACGTACACCACGGCCTCAGCGACCACCCCCATCGCCACCCCCGGGTCTTTCGCGACATTTGCGGAGAAGCCCACTGCAAGCACCATGAATCCCAACGCAAAGCCACCGGCTCGCACGACTCGTGTCCCGGCTCCCGGAAGCTTTCCGGACCGCCACGCATAGGCAGCCGCGACCGCGATCGGAACGAGAGCGGCCATCATCAGCGGAATCTGCATCCTGCCAACGGTGATTCGCCCCCACCAAAAAAACGAAGTGAACCACGTCAACACGAAGATCCCCCACAACAACTCAAAGAACCGATCTGCACCGCGCGGTGAGTCAGGCAGGAAGGATGGGTCGGGATAGTCGAGCCCGACACCGCGCGGAACGGTCACGAGATGCCGGCTCACACTTCGTTGCCGACTCTCCGGAGGTAGTCACCGTACTCACTACCGGGATACTCCGAGGCGATGTTGAGCAGCTGCTGCCGGTCGATGTAGCCACAGCGTAAGGCGACCTCTTCAATGCAGGCGATCTTGAGCCCCTGTCTGCGTTCTATGGTCCGGATGAGATTTGATGTTTCGAAGAGTGAATCCGGCGTCCCCGCATCCAGCCAAGCATGTCCGCGGCCGAGGAGTTCGACTTCCAATGCGTCGTTCTCGAGATACGCGTTGTTCACCTCGCCAATCTCCAGTTCCCCCCTCGCTGATGGCTTGAGTCCCTTGACGATGTCGACCACCCCCGCGTCATAGAAGTACAAGCCGGTGACCGCATAGTGGGAACGCGGTTTCTGCGGCTTTTCCACGATTCTGCATGGTTGACCGTGAGGATCGAACTCGACGATGCCGTAGCGCTTCGGGTCGTCGACGTAATAGGCAAAGATGGTGGCTCCGACCCGGCGTTTGCTCGCCGCTCGCAACCGATTTGTCAGTCCGTCACCGTAAAAGATGTTATCGCCCAGCACGAGCGCGGCTCCCTGGCCAGCCAGGAACCCCTCCGCTAGCAAGAACGCTTGTGCGATGCCATCCGGCTGCGGCTGCACGGCGTAGCTCAGCGCGATTCCCCATTGCGATCCATCTCGCAAGAGCTTTTGAAACAGGGGTTGGTCGTCCGGGGTTGAAATGACCAGAATGTCCCGGAGCCCCGCGAGCATCAGCGTGGTCAGCGGATAATAGATCAGCGGTTTGTCGTAAACGTTGAGCAGTTGCTTGCTCACAACACTCGTGAGTGGCCAGAGTCTGGTCCCCTGACCACCGGCGAGCACGATGCCCTTCGTGATCAAAGCCGCTGACCCCCGGTGAGCGCGTGGGCACGGACAGTCGGCGGCTTGGCGCCCTCCGGCGCCTTGGGGTTCGCCACAGCTCCGAGGTAGTCGAGGTCCGTGATGATATCGCTAGCACCTTTGGCCAGCACGATGACCTCGGCGCTGCTGCGATAGGGAACAAAGCTCACCCGCTCTCGAAGTCCCGAGTCATCGTAATCCCGCAGCTCGGCGCGGAGCACCGAGATGTTCTTGTCGCTTGCCAAGACTCTGACCTGACGAGGCTCTTCCGAGAGTCGCTTGGAGATCCGCCTCCACGAACTTCGCAGGCGCAGCGCGCCGCGCTGGTCAAGAGCCACCAGGACATACGGATCATCTGCAGGACTGCTACCCGTGTGGCTCGCGGGTGTCGCGGCTTCCGGCGACCCACGCAATCGCGATATCACCGTGAGCGCGAACACCGCGGTTTCAAACAGCAGTACGGCATCGAGCAGCAGCGATCGATGACTGATGTAGAAGAGGTCGTATTCAATGCTGTCATGAATTTCGAGGCCTTGCCGGTCGGCGCTCAGTTGCCACACGCCAGTGATCCCCGGTTTGACAACCAGGCGCCGCCTTTGAATAGTCGAGTAACCTTCAACGAAAAACGGCATCTCAGGTCTTGGCCCCACGAGACTCATGTCTCCGCGAAGCACATTCAAGAGTTGCGGCAGTTCATCGAGGCCGGCAGCTCGCAAAAAGCCCCCGACACGCGTGACCTGCCGGTCGCTCAGCGTGCTGGACGATTGGTACGGATTCGTGTCAATGCGAAGTGAGCGGAACTTGAGGATAACAAACCGGCGGCCGCTCTTCCCAACCCGCTGCTGCCGAAAGAGCACCGGGCCTTCAGACTCGAAGCGAATGGCTATCGCGATCATCACCCACAAGGGTGCGGTCACGACGAGACCCGTCATCGCCACGGTGATGTCGAGGATCCGCTTGGCAATCCTATATCCCCAATGCGGATGAACGTCAGCGAGCCGAAGTACTGGAATCGCACCGACGCTCTCAACGACAAGTTCGTCAGCACGTGCGTTAGCCAGCTCCGGGGCAATCCCCCACCGCAGGTTCTGGATACGCATCTCGCCAAGTCTGGAGACCACATCGTGCTCATCGGCGGGTGAGCTTATCAGGACCTCCGTCACGTTGTTCTCGCGCACGACATCAGCCAAATCGGCCACGCGACCAAGCAGAGGAACTGCGATCTGCCTGGAGGTTGATCGATCCACTCGAAAGCAAACTTCGGCTGCGTTGGGGACGAAATCGTCAACAAACCCGACCAACACTCGGCCGGCTTCGGGCGCCTGCACGATCTTTTTCATGAGCAGCCGTCCCGTTTCGTTGCAACCGCACACCAGTGTCCGATGTCGACGTCTGCCCGGCCAGTGAACCCGCGCACGGACTTCACCCATGAGGCGGCGCTCGAGCAGCAACGCGGGCACGATGGATGCTGTGGCCACCCCAACGAGAGCGCGTTGCCCATCCAACCCTCCTACCAAGAACAACACAGCAAGAAACAACGAGGCCGCAAGTGCAGCGCCTTCGAGCGTGGACCGTAATTCAAGCAGGTTCAGCACAGTATTCTGGGGACGGTAGAGTCCCATGCGGGCAAACGTGGCGACGACGATGAACGACAAGAGGGACGTTCGCAAAACAACGTTCCCGACCCCCACAAACTCATGGGTTGCGGTAATCACGAACGTCGCCCCAAACGCTACAACGACGGCTATGACATCCGCGGCAGCTCGAATGGCTACAGGGCGGTTCGCTACCATCCGCGCCGTCTTCCCCTCAGATACCGAACGCCACGATGGCCCCGACGGCCGAGATCAGCGCCCCGACGAGCACTGCGCTGTTTCGGGACAGCCAGCTTGTCTTCGGAACGTACACTTGGTCTCCCGAATGCAGCGTCGCAGCAACGGAACGGCTGACATCCAAGTTTGCCTCGACGGTTTGACCGTCGCGAATCAATCTGACCCGATTGAGATTCCCTCGCTCCGAGGCCCCGCCCGCTAACGCGATGATGTCATCCAGCGTCATCGTCGGGTCCACGAGGTAGAGCCCGGCGTCTCGGACCTCACCCAACACGCGCACGCGTCGCAGGTAAAACACTTGCACTGATTGGTTCCGCATCCGATCCTCGTACTCTCGAACCAGCTGCTGCTTGACTGACGCTGCGGGCCCGTCGGTCAGCGTCCGCGCCCCGAGCAAGGGTAGGGCAGCAGCACCAGCCTCATCGATTCTGTATTCACCATTGAGAGCCCTGTCCCGGGAGAAGGAAAGGCGAATCGCGTCGCCAGCCCGCAAGGGTAGTCCTTCCGGTTCCGCCGCCGTGCGAACGGCGGCATCGTTGGCGGACGACGTTCCGCGGCTCGCGCATGCCGCCAGCACGAAACACGCGACGAGCCACGGCCCTCGAGACCAGAGGCGTCTGGTCCTCGGATCCGGAACCCGCCGTCTGAACCCGCGTTCAGGATTCACGCGAGTAGGCCCGGTAGCTGGAGGGAAGACTGACGTCGTTGAGCACGATTCCTACCGTGTGCGCCCCAGCCCGTTCGAGCCGCTCGAGGGTGAACTCGAGAGCAGTCGAGTCCGTCCTTCCCGCACGTACCACCAGCAGGACCGATTGAACACGGGCTGCGATCGCGGCCGAATCAGTGACCACGTTCAATGGAGGGGTGTCGATCACGACCAGATCGAAACGGTCTTCCATCTTTTTCAAGAGAGTCCGAAACCGGTCGCTTTCGAGAAGTTCGGCTCCGTGCGACGTCACCGCACCGGCTGGCAGCACGCAGAGCGGATTCCCGGCTGATCCTACCTCCAGGATCGGGACGTGACGAGACACCTGAGTATCAGATGTCATCAACTCGGTGAGGCCTGGTACGTCCAGCGGAATTCTCAGGAAACGGGAAACGCCACGAGCGCGCAGGTCCGCATCGATGAGAAGGGTTCGGACACCATGACTCGCTCTCGCGATGGCGAGGTTGCACGCCGTGTACGTCTTGCCTTCTTCGCGTCCCGCACTTGTCACCGCCACCGAGCGGACGTCCTTGCCTCCGCCGCGACCGAGAAATCGGAGGTCGGCCGAAAGCGTCCGAAACGCCTCGAGTGCCAGCTGGCGCTCGGCCGTCCACGCTGGCGAGACCACCGCGGCCTTGTGGCCGTTCGTTGCGGGGACCCGAACCGAAATAACAGGACCCGGCTTCTTGAGGGCGGGAATCATGCTCAGAACCGGAATACCGGTCTCTTCCTCGACCGCGGTTCGTTCTCGCACACTGGTGTCTACCGATTCCCTCCACAGCCCTAGCACGAGGCCAAACCCAGAAGCGAGAAGCAAACCCAGTGCGAAGGCGATGGGCTCGTTGGGTCGCGAATGCTCGAACGGCAGCGACGCCCGGTCGACTACGCGTACACTCGGCAGCTCCACGGCCTGCGCGATTTCCGCCTCCTGCAGACGCGTCTGGAGAAAGCCGTACAGATCCTCGAGTAACGAGACCTGCCGCTCGAGCCGGGCAGTCTCCAGTTGCTGCAGCGGAATGGCAGCGAGCACCGCGCCGGAATTCTCGAGGGCCTCATCCAGCGAAGTAATTTGAGCCGCCAGCGCCTGCTCGTACCCAACGGCGATTGCTTTGATCTGCCCTTCTGTATCGGCGATCCACTGGTCAAGCGCCGCGAGCTCCACGTCCTGATCCGAGCGACGGACCGCCAGGTCGTTCCGCCGATTGTCCAGCTCGACCAGGTTGGCGACGAGTTCCGTGACGATCTGGTTTTGGTTCTTGAGGAACGTCGGAAAGCTCACGAGATCTCGGTATTTGCCGCTGCCCCGCGCCTCGTCACCTTCAATCTGAGTGATCAACGCGACTAACGACGCTCGTTCTGCTCGCAGTTGCTCGCGTGAGGCCCACAGTTGGGTGTTCTGACGAACTTCCTCGGCAGCCCGTGCGCCAAGTGCCACTGCCCTCGCGCGTTGCGCATACGAGCGCATGCTGTCCTCCACCGCGGCGAGACGCTGACTGACGAGATCTGCTTGATCGGCAAGGAACTCCGCGGCAGCCGTGGCCTCCGCTTTCTGAAGTTCTGCGCGCAGCGTGACGTAACTCTGGGCGAGGGCGCCACACAACCATTGCGCTCCCTCGGCCGTCCGAGCCTCACACGTCAGACCGATGAGGTCAGCATCCCGTTGGACGGCGTCAACGGTAATCTGTTCCTGGACTTCCTGCACTGCCTGAGAGAACGGAATGATCGTCAACCGAAAGGTGACAGCAGAGTCTGTTACCGGAAAAAGGACCGCGACATTACCAAAATAGAGGTGCTCCGCTGGCGCGGCCGTCGCTAACGTGTCCCCTGACCGTCCAACCACCGTCGTCCGGCCCCCCGCATCACGCGACAGCTCGTACGTCCCAGCTCGCGCATCCGATCCCGCCACAAACGACGTGAACACTTCAGACGGGCGTTGGTCGCCATTCGGTGTCCTGACGGTGACATGCAGATCACCTCTGTCGACCACCGGCTCCACCACACGCCGACTCCTGACCAGCGCTACCTCGGTCTCGCGCGTTGCGAGACGACCAAGGCGATCGAGCACGGCGAGAGCCGACACCTCGCTGCGCGAGGTCTGCTGGTGCTCAACCAGGAAGCTCGCCGACGACTCGTAGGTCTTCGGCATGAACAGGACGAAGGCCAAAACCGCCACCATGACAGCGGTGAACCCTCCGAGCATCGCCCACTTGCGACGAACCAGGAACTGACCGATCTGAGGCCTGTCGCGGCGCGGCTTGCCGTGTCCAGAACCTGTCGTGCTCACCCAAGTTCGTGGCAAGCGAAGGGGAGCAATCGGTCCCCTATCCCGAACTAATGGTTGGTCTTGGTTGTCCACGCGCGTTCTTATAGATTCGGGTCGCGGAAACCGGGGGAGTCCAAACAGGAGCGGAACTCCGGCCTCCGGTGCTTGTTGGATTACTGATTCTGGGTCCCGGCGAACCGGTCACGGACGGGTGTCTCTCCTCAACACACCCAACCATGCGATTCAGTATTACTCGATCGATGTCCCCACTGTCGTTCAAGAGTCAACGCGCCCAAGGCGCGACCGTACCAGACGACGCCCTCGGGGGACACTAGGGCAACACCAGATTCGGAGAATTGTGCTCGACACCGAAGGGAAACGACCTGTTCCCGACGCGAAGTATGAACACCGGTACGACGTTCGGCAACCGCTACATGGTCACTGACCGGTCACGGCTTGATCGGGTTGGTGTGACATCGTTGCGATGTGGTTGGTGTGACCTCGTTGCGATCTGTTGGGTTGGAGGGCAGGGCCGGAGACGCAGCGGTACCTAGAAGGAAATCGCCACACCCTTCACAAAGACTCGCCAGCGCCAGAAGAGCAGCTAATGGATTTACGTACCGTTACTGTTGCAATCACGCAACACTCTCCGCATAAACGTTTGCCACCGCAATCACACCCCCAGCATCCTCCACCGGAACGAGAATGCGCCGATACCCGTCTCCCTCGAACCGGTCGAGGCGCTGCCAATGACCCGGAAGTAGCTCGGCGACGAAGAGCTTCGCGTTGACCTTCGGACCGGCGGGATCCCACGTGAGGGCCGGGAACCCATAGTCTGCACCCCAGCCCACGTGGGCCACGTGCCCGCGGACAAAGCCATCTCGCCAGGTGCCGGTAATATCCGCGATGACATGATGATTCGCTTCTCCAGGGGCAAGCGATCCGTAGATCGCGAGTTTGCGGGATGGAGAGCCGAGCAGCATATCGAGCGCGTACTCGAGGGAGGAAACCAGGTCGGTCGACCGCCGTGGTGCTCCGTCAGCCGCAGTCCGGAGGGCCCGCTCCGCCTCGAGCATGCCCGGGACTGTCTCCGTCATTCCTTCACCGGCCAACTCTGTCGATCGAACGGCGCTGACCAGGATACCGAGCGACGCTGCCAACCCTCCAGAGGAAGATCTCGCAGCGAGAGCGTCGTTCCCTGACGCATTCAAGGTAGTCAGCGCCCGCTCCAGATCTTCCCGAATCGCGCGCCGCCGCCACCAGACGGTTGACCCGGTGTCGCTCCGTCCATTCACGTCGCCCAATCGCACATCACTACGCGCCATCACTCCGACCCACCCCCACGTAACCTTCCCGTTCGGCATGCAGTATGATCTGGTGTGCCGCCTGCTCTGGACTGACATCGCTCGTATCGATGACAATCTCGGCGTCGGTGGGCTCCTCGTACGGATCGGAGACGCCCGTGAACTGCGTAATGATCCCTGCCCTCGCCTTGGCATACAGTCCTTTTCGGTCCCGCTGCTCGCAAACCTCGACCGGGGTGGCGACGTGCACCAGCATGAACCCGCCTACCGGCGCAATCAGGTCCCGCACGTTTTTCCGAACCGAGTCGTACGGGGCAATCGGAGCACACAGCGCGATACCGCCGTTCTTCGTGATCTCCGACGCGACGTAGCCGATCCGCAGGATATTGATGTCGCGATGTTCCTTGGAGAAGCCCAGTTCCGAAGAGAGATGTTTGCGTACAATGTCCCCGTCGAGCAGCGTAATTGGTCGGCCACCCATTTCAAGGAGCTTGACCAGGAGCGCTTTCGCAATCGTCGACTTTCCCGCCCCCGACAGTCCGGTGAAGAACACCGTAAATCCTTGTTTGTGCCTTGGCGGATGGCTGTTCTGCAGCTCGGTCGCCACTGCCGGAAAGGTGAACCATTCGGGTATGTCCCTTCCCTCAGATAAACGCGCGCGGAGTTCCGTCCCAGAGATCGAGAGCGCACGCATGCCTGGTGGTACCTCGTCTACGGGCACGTACTTATCGGCATCCTGGAGGTACACCATCAGCTTGAATGGGACCATTTCGACACACAGCTCGCTCTCGTAGCGCTTGAGCATTTCCTGTGCGTCGTAGGGACCGTAAAACGGCTCGCCATTGGTACGCAGTCCCGGTCCAGCGTGGTCGCGACCCACGATGAGGTGAGTGCACCCGTAGTTTTTCCGAATGATCGCGTGCCATACGGCCTCTCGCGGTCCCGCCATTCTCATTGCGAGGGGAAGGAGCGAGAGCATGGCTGTGTTCTTGGGGTAACGGGGTAACAATGCCTGATAACAGCGCACCCGGGTGTAGTGATCCACATCGCCAGGCCTGGTCAGCCCGACGACAGGGTGGATCAGCACGTTGGCCTCGACCTCCTTGGCCGCCCGCAGTGTCAGCTCCTGATGTGCACGGTGCATTGGGTTCCGCGTTTGGAACGCCACGATTCTTCGCCATCCGCGCCGCAGAAATTCGGCCCGGAGCGAGGCCGGCGTGTCACGGAACTCGCGGTAGTCGTAGTGCACCGGTGTTTCCACACCCTGGAGCCTACCGCCGACATAACATGGGTTGCTTTGCGTCAGGAGATATGCGGCGCCGGGATGCCCAGGATCAGTCGTGCCGAGTACTGCCTCCGCCTCCAAGCCTCGATTCGGTTGCCACACATCCTCGACATGGAGCGCCGCGAGCATTACTCCCTCGGGATCCCGGAGCGCGAGCATCGAGCCAGGCTGTAGTCCCAGGCCGGCCTTTTCGGTCACGTCTAGTGTGATCGGCACCGGCCAAAGCGTTCCGTTAGCGAGCCGCATCGACGTGCATACCGTTTCGTAGTCACGCCGGGTCATGAATCCGCAAAGTGGCGAGAAGGCGCCAGTCAACAGCAACTCGAGATCGCACACCTGCCTTGGAGTCAGGTCCCATGACGGCCAATCCCGAGACTGCGACTTGAGGCTCGCGGCCTTCTCGCCGTCAGCCATGAGGTTTCGGAGTTTGCCCCCATGGGGTGAGATCAAATGATCACTCACGATCGAGCGACCGCTGTTCGTAAAACGTCGTGCTCCTCGTGCACCGTTCGGGCCTCCGAAATAGGTTCTACGGTTTTGCTCTGCACCCCTCCGAGTCCGTCAAGATTTCACTCTCCATTCGCCATTCCCCATTCTCCACTCTCCATTCTCCACTCTCCACTCTCCACTCTATTCGTCTTTCCAGTTCCACCACTTCAGCAGTTTGGGATCGTGGTCGGTGTTCTTGGCAAAGTAGACCGCACAGCGAAAAACGTAGAGCACGCACCGATCGATGTGGGCACCGCGCAGCACACACAGATCGCGGTACATGCGTTCCGGATCGGCGCCGGCGATGTCGTCCACGCTGCGGAAGCCCAGGGCCTGCAGGTCTTGCGCAATGCTCGGCCCGACACCCGGGATCCGAGTAAGATCGCTTGTGGATGTGACGCTTGGGCTCATGAGGATCGTCTCCCGTTAGGATCGAAAATTCCCGTACCTGAGCTCGATTCCATAGTCCTCTCCCCGGAGAAACGCGATTACTTCTTGCGCCGCGTCCCTGGAGGGAGCCGACACTCGGAGCTCGCCGCCCTGAATCGCTACCTGTACCTTCTTGAATCCCTGTGCCTTGATCGCCTTGACGATCGTCCGCGCCGTATCGTCCGGAATCGCTTGGGTCAGGGTGGCTACGCGGCGCACTCTACCACCCCCCGCCTGTTCTATCTCCCCGGCCTGCAGATTCTTGATCGGGACTTTCCGCTGCACGAGTTTCGTCTGCAAAACGTCGTACAGCGCCTTCATTTTGAAGTCGTCGTCCGCGTCCAGCTTGATGGCGGCACCCTTACGATCAAACTCGATCGTACACTTCGTGCCCTTGAAATCGTACCGCTGGCGGACTTCTTTCATGGCATTGTTGACGGCGTTGTCAACCTCCTGGAGGTCGGCACCCGTCATGACGTCGAAACTCGCCTTGGAGGCCATAGCGACAATATTACCGTCGAGAACCAGGAAACACAGCGGCAACCTCGGGCATCCGAACTGCTATCGGAGGCGCCATGAAGATTCCACAGGACCAATACCAGCAGATCGAAGCGGAGATTGCAAGCGATGCGAGCCCCGTGGGTATTGACGCCAAGAAGACCCACATCATGATTCTGCACATGTTGGGCGAGATCGAAAAGCGTCTTACACGACTCGAGCAGAGGCTCTCATGAGCGAACGTCGGACGAGCAATCCAAAACCCGTGAGCCGACGCGACTTCATGCGCGCCGGTGCCGTAGGCGTTGGGACGGCAGCGTTAGGCGCCACGGGAACGCGACAGGGCCCGGAGCGTCCCCGCTTTCGGCTCACGACGAATGAGCGGTTTGATGCGGCGAACGTGCCGGCCTACCGTCGCCAGCATCCGGCGGTGTACCGCTATATCGATCGAAACATCGACGGACATCTCGACGCCTTGCGGCGTTGGATTCGCCAGCCATCCGTCAGCGCACAGGGCACGGGCATCGAGGAGATGGCCGAGATGGTGCGCGCTGACCTCGAGGCCTTGGGGTTTCAGGAAACCGCCATCGTCCCCACCTCCGGACATCCGGGCGTCTGGGGGTTCTATGATGCCGGCGCGCCGAAAACGATGATGGTGTACTTGATGTATGACGTGCAGCCCGTGAATCCCGAAGACTGGCTGGTGCCGCCGTTCGAAGGGGCCATGGTGGAGCATGAGCTTGGCACCGTGCTGATGGGAAGAGGTGCGACAAACGAAAAGGGACCGGAGCGCGCGTTTCTCAATGCCCTGGAGGCCATCATCGCAACCGATGGGCAGTTGCCGATCAACGTCATGGTGACCGCGGAAGGCGAAGAGGAACTGGGCTCACCCAACTATCCCGAAATCGTGGATCGGTATGAAGATCGGCTGCGGACGGCGAGCGGCGTCTTCTTTCCATTCAACTCGCAGAATGCGGCAGGAGACACGACCCTCAATCTGGGAGTCAAAGGGATCCTCTACTTCGAGATGGAAGCGGTAGGCAACGAGCGCGGCGGACCCACTGGTGCCGAGATTCACGGTTCATACAAAGCCATCGTGGACGCTCCGGTGTGGCGGCTCGTCCAGGCCCTGGCTTCCCTGACCACGTATGACGGCAACACCATCGCCGTTCCGGGCTACTACGACGCCGTCCGCGCGCCGACAGATGAGGAGCAGCGATTGATCAACGGGGTGCTTCAGGACTGGGATCCGGCAGTGGTCAAGCGATCGCTCGGCGTTGAGCAGTGGATCGACGACATGAATGCCACCGAGGCGCTGCTGAGTTATCTGTACCATCCCACCCTGAACATTGACGGGATCTGGGGCGGCTACACCGGCCCCGGATCGAAGACCATTCTCCCTCACATGGCCACGGCGAAAGTGGACTCGCGCCTGCCGCCCGACCTTCGACCGGACGTCGCCCTGCGTCAAATCCGCCGTCACCTCGATGCCCGCGGCTTCGACGACATCACGATCCGTCAGCTGTCGGGCTATCCGCCGTCCCAGACATCCGTGAACGATGCCATGGTTCAGGCGGCGATCGGGGTGTTCAACAAATACACCGACCCACCTGGTGTGTGGCCCCGGTTAGCCGGCAGCGCGCCGTTTTACCAATTCACCGAGCGTCTGCAACTTCCGCTGGTTTTGGCAGGCTTGGGGCATGGTTCCGGCGCCCACGCTCCCAACGAATACATGGTGGTGAACCCGAAATCGGGATCCCCCATCTACGGCCTCGCGGGATCGGAAAAATGGTATGCGGATATGATCTACGCGTTTGCCGACATGTGAGGAGATTCCCCCTTCTCCATCGAATCTTTCCTTTGTAGCTTGTAAGGCTGTTATGGCCGAAATCTCCCTCCGATCGAGCAAGATGCTGCTGATGTCCGGTTCTGCCAACCGGGCCCTGGCGGAGGAAATCGCGAACTGCCTTGACCAGGCACTCTGTCGCGTGACCCTCCGGCGTTTCGCGGATGGAGAGATTTTCGTGAAGATCGACGAGAACGTGCGGGGGCAGGATGTGTTCATTATCCAGCCCACCAATCCGCCCGCGGAGAACTTGCTCGAGCTGCTGATCATGATCGATGCGGCCCGGCGGGCGAGTGCGGCGCGCGTCACGGCCGTTATCCCGTATTACGGATATGGCCGGCAAGATCGGAAAGACGAGCCGCGGGTCGCCATCAGCGCGAAGCTCGTCGCCAACCTGGTGGTCACGGCGGGTGCTGATCGGGTCTTGGGAATCGACTTCCACCAGCATCAGCTTCAGGGGTTCTTCGATATTCCGGTGGATCACTTGTACGCGGCGCCCGTCTTTGCCGAGCACTATCGACAAAAGCGCATGGAGCGCCTCGTCGTCGTAGCGCCGGATGCCGGCTCGGTAAAAATCGCTCGTGGATTCGCCAAACGGCTCGACGCGTCGCTTGCGATCGTGGACAAGCGTCGTCCGTCGGCGAACATCGCGGAGGTCCTGAACGTGGTTGGTGATGTCGCGGGACGCGACTGCCTGTTGGTGGACGACATGATCGACACGGCCGGAACCGTTGCAGAGGCGATCCGCGTCCTCAGGACGCGCGGCGTGCGCGAAGTCTACTGTTGCGCGACGCACGCGCTCCTCTCCGGCCCGGCGGTCGATCGCCTCGCGGCGGTGGAAGCAACCGAAATTGCCGTCACCAATACCATTCGGATTCCGGAGGATCGCGTCTTTCCAGCGCTCAAGGTCCTCTCGGTCGCGCCGCTGTTGGCGCGCGCGATTCATTCGACGCACAGCGACCAGTCCGTGAGTTCGCTCTTCTAGAACGATGATTGACGTCAGGTACACACTATGACACAAACACTCAGCATTCGCGCCGAACCGCGTAGCGAGACCGGCAAGGGGCCGGCCCGCCGACTGCGTCAGGCCGGTAAAGTCCCGGGCGTGGTCTACGGGCACGGGCGCGAGCCGCAATCGCTCACGCTCGCGCGAAGTGACCTGGAGAAAGTGATGGTTGGCGTGGGCGGATCGACCATGATCGATCTCGAGATCGATGGTACGACGGTCCAGACGCTGGTTCGCGAAGTCCAACGGCACCCGACCCGGCTCGATATCACCCACATCGATTTCCTCGAAGTCCATGCCGGTGAGGTCATCACCGTCCCGGTCCCGATTCACCTGATGGGTATCCCGGATGGCGTCCGCAACCAGGGCGGCGTATTGGATCAGACGCTCCGGGAAATCGAGATTCGCGTGTTGCCCAAGGACATCCCCGAGCACATCGAAGTCGACGTTTTGGAGCTCAGGGTCGGGCAGTCGGTGCACGTCAGTGACATCGAGGTGCCCAATGCCGTCATTCTGGAAGACGCCAATGCCACGATCTGCTCGGTGATCGCGCCCCGCGTGGAAGCGGAGCCCGAGGAGGCGGTGGAGGAGGAGGAAGAGGCCGCCGAACCGGAACTCATCCGGAAACCCAAAGCCGAGGGCGAAGAGGCCGCTCCAGAGGAATAAGCGCTGCACCTTGTCCTCGCGCTGGGGAACCCCGGACCGGATTATGCGACGACTCGGCACAATGCTGGGTTCCTGTTGGCCGATGAACTGGTGGCGCGGTGGCACTTTCCGTCCTTCCGGCGCGTGCGCCGCGCCTACCGAACTGACGGGTACGTCCACGGCGATTCCGTCGTCTTGGTAAAGCCTCGCACGTACATGAATCTGAGCGGTCGCGTGCTCGCTCCCTTCCAGCGCGAGCCGGACTTCGACGCAGCGCAGCATCTCTTGGTCCTAGTAGACGAATTCGCCCTACCGCTTGGATCCTTTAGGATTCGAGCGCGTGGGTCCGCGGGGGGCCACAATGGGCTGGAGAGCGTGGAAGATGCGTTGGGATCGCGTGAGTATGCTCGGCTTCGCATCGGCATCGGACCGCTCCCCGACGATGACATCGATCCCGCGGATTTCGTGCTGTCACCGTTTGAAGAGCAGGAACTAAGTACCGTGAGGGAACTCCTTCCCACGCTCGCGGAAGCGACAGAGTGCTGGATCGGGGAAGGGATCGATACTGCCATGAACCGCTACAACCGACGAGGAATGAAGAGTGACTGACTTTGGATTTCTGCCGATAACGGGAGTCGCCGCGGGCGTTGGAGGCCTCATCTTCGCGTTTCTCGCCTATCTCTACGTCAAGAGCCAACCCGCCGGCAATCAAACCATGGTCGAGTTGGCGGGTGCCGTGCAGGACGGCGCGATGGCGTTCCTCAAGCGAGAGTATACGGTTCTCATTCCCTTCATTCTGGCCGTGGCGGTGCTGCTGGGCTGGCTGATTGCGTGGAGCACCGCCCTCGCGTACCTGGGCGGCGGGATCTGCTCGATTCTGGCGGGGTTTTTCGGGATGACCTCAGCGACGAAGGCAAACTCGCGTACGAGCGAAGCCGCGCGGGACAGCGGGCAAGCGAAGGCTCTCCGAGTCGCTTTTGGCGGCGGCGCCGTTATGGGGTTATCGGTCGCGAGCCTAGGCCTCCTCGGCATTGGACTCGTGATGCTGGTCTTCCTCGGCGACCTGGCCAGCCTGGGCCAGTGGGGTGAGTTCAGCAAGATCATCACCGGCTTCGCCATGGGCGCGTCGTCCATCGCGCTCTTTGCCCGGGTGGGCGGCGGGATCTATACCAAGGCGGCGGACGTAGGAGCCGACCTCGTGGGGAAGGTCGAAGCCGGAATCCCCGAGGACGACCCGCGGAACCCCGCCACCATTGCAGATAACGTCGGTGACAATGTAGGAGACGTTGCCGGGATGGGCGCCGACATCTTCGAGAGCTACGTGGGAGCGGTGATCGCGACCATCGCCATTGGAGCGACCAGCTCGCTCATCGCGGACGGCAGCCGGTCCGGGGCGATTGCACTTCCGGTGCTCTTTGTGCTCGCCGGCCTCGCGGCCAGCATCTTGTCCATCGTCTTCTTCCGGGTGCTGGAGAAGTTCAGTCCCGCCGCTGCACTCCGCTGGGCCGGGTTCATCGCGGCAGCCCTGTTCCTCGCGGCGGCGTACTTCATCACCGGGATGATCGATATCGGTTTGGCAAACACCTCGGGTAACCCAAGCCCCCTGGGACCCTTCTGGGCGGCCGCCGCCGGCACGGTGGCGGGGGTGCTGATCGGGCTCGTAACCGAGTATTACACGGCGGCCAAGCCCATCCGAACCATTGCAGAGGCATCGCTCACCGGCCCCGCTACCAACATCATCTCGGGGTTGGCGGTCGGCATGCGATCCACCGCCATTCCGCTGCTCATCATTGCCGGCACCATCTTCCTCGCCTATTCGGTGGCCGGGCTGTACGGCATTGGCATCGCCGCCGTGGGGATGCTCGCCACCGTCGGGGTGACGATGTCGGTGGATGCTTATGGGCCGATCGCAGACAACGCCGGCGGGATCAGTGAAATGAGCGGGCTCGGACCGGAGGTCCGCAGCATCACCGATAGCCTGGACGCCCTCGGCAACACGACGGCGGCAATGGGGAAAGGATTCGCCATCGGCTCGGCCGCCCTCACGGCACTTGCCCTGTTCAGCGCCTATTCCAACGCGGTGACGCCGCAGGGCGCCGCGCCGATCGTGCTCAACATCGTAGACCCCCGAGTCGTGATCGGGCTCTTCCTGGGCGGGGTGTTGCCATTCTTCATCGCGGCGCAGACCATGACGGCCGTCGGACGAGCCGCGGAGGGAATGGTCCAGGAAGTGCGTCGACAGTTCCGCGAGATTGCGGGCCTCATGGAGGGAACCGCAAAGCCAGACAGCGCCCGGTGCGTGGACATTTCCACCCGAGCCGCTCTGCGCGAGATGATCTTCCCGGGAGTACTGGCGGTGGCCGCTCCAGTGTTTGTGGGGAAGGTCTTTGGAGTCGAGGTGCTTGGCGGGCTACTGGCAGGAGCAACGCTCACCGGTGTCATGATGGCACTGTTCATGGCAAACGCCGGCGGCGCCTGGGACAACGCCAAGAAGTATATCGAAGGCGGAGAACACGGCGGAAAGGGCTCGGATCCTCACAAAGCCGCGGTCGTGGGCGACACGGTGGGCGACCCGTTCAAGGACACCAGCGGACCGTCGCTCAACATCTTGATCAAGCTGATGTCGGTTGTGAGCCTGGTGCTCGCGCCGTGGTTCATTGCTTGACACGGGAGGCAGGGCGCGGGACGCGGGACGAGATCGGGGTACACCTAACCCCGCGTCCAGCGTCCACCGCCCCTTCTAGGTACATTTGTCTGGAAGTTTCGTGTCGCACGTTGGAAGCTGGAAGTTCGATATTGTGTAGGTTGAACGTTGCACGTTGAACGTTGTTTACACCTCCTACTCCGTCCAGCGCGGGCGGGGTCACTCAGTCCACAGGAATGGTGTCATGGCGCGTGAATACGAAGTAGTCTACATCCTCGATCCCACGCTCGAGGCGGCGCAAGTCAATGAGCTGCTCGAGCGGCATCACCACTTACTCGTGTCGCCGGAAACCGCCAACCCCGTCGCCCACTTGGACCACTGGGGCAAGCGGATGCTGGCGTATTCCCTGAAAGGTCGGGAACAGGGGTATTTCGTGGTGGCCCGTCTCGAAACCCAGCCGCATCTCCTTGCAGAGTTCGAGCGTTTCCTGAAGCTCGACGAAGCGGTCCTCCGCTACCTGATCGTGATCTCGGAAGGCATGACCGAACCGGTGCCGGGAACCGAGGAAGCAGGCGTCAATCTAGCGGCACCGGCCGAAGAGGGGGTGTGACATGGCGCGCGGACAAAAGACCTGTCCCGTCTGTGAGTCAGGACTGCGGTACGTCGATTTCAAGAACGAGCGCATGCTGTCGCGGCTGACGTCGGAGCGGGGGAAGATCCTTCCGAGCCGACTGACGGGGATGTGCGCGCGTCACCAACGTCAAGTGTCGACCGCCATCAAACGGGCGCGGTTTCTCGCGCTCTTGCCGAACATCAAGGACTGACGACGTGGGTGTACCGTCCCAGGGATCCGGGGACGGTCACGCCCGCGTGACACCGTCGCGCGCGCCACGCCCGCAGGACATGTGGCGGCTCCTCGCGGCCACATTGGTGTTCCTGGCGTTTGCCCCGATTGCGCTGGTTGCAACCCCTGTGGCGGCGCTCCTGCTGCGCTCGGGAGCGAGACGGCCCGGCGAACTTGTTGCGCTTGCGATCACGGCAGCCTTGAGTGTAGGGTGGCTGCTCAACGTGGGGACGCTTCCCGATCAGGTTCTACGGGCTGTGGTCGTCATAACCGCGGCCGTGTTTGCGCTGTCCGCGGCGGGAGTACGGCAGGTCCCGCATCGTGCGCTTCTTGCGGTCGCGAGCGCGGTTGTGTTTGTCAGCGCCATGTTTCCGGTGTTTGGCATATCATGGGAGGAACTGCACTGGTGGGTCGAACACGGGGCCTCACAGTCCGCCCGTGCCCTCCTGGCGGTATTGTGGGCCACCGCACCCACGGGACCCGACGGTCTGCCGGTCGCCGGGTCGCAGTCACTCGCCGCCCGCGCGGAAGTTTGGCTGGAAGACTCGGTGCAGTTCATGGCCGACTACTACCCGGCGATCGTCGCCATCCAGCTCTGCGCCGGAATGGCGCTCGCCACCGCTCTGTACTTCCGCATGACGGACCACCCGCTCGGCAGCGCGCTCGGCCGCTTGCGCGACTTCCGCTTCAGCGAACACCTCGGGTGGATTGCAGTGCTCCCGCTGGTCATCGTGCTCGTCCCGGCGTTTGCGCCGGCCAGGCTGGTTGCGGTCAACGCGCTGCTGGTGATGGCGGCGTTCTACGCGACACGTGGCGCCGCCGTCGCTGTATGGGCGGTCGCGCGGCTCGAGGGTAATCGCGGCATGCTGGTGGCGCTCTCGCTCCTGATCGCCCTATTGCTGTTGCCCATCGCCGTCGCAGGCGTCATCCTTCTAGGAGTCGCCGACGCGCGGCTCGATTTGCGGGCTCGTCGGTGACGGTGAGTTTCGAAAACATCAAATCTCAGAAGAGCACACGATGGATGTCATTCTCAAGAAACACGTGATCAATGTCGGGCGGGCGGGTGAGGTCGTCTCCGTGAAACCCGGATACGCCCGGAATTACCTGATTCCGCAGGGGTTGGCCTTGCCGGCAACCAAGGCGAACCAACGCCGCATTGAGGCCGAGGCCAAGCACCGCTCCGTCCAGCTCGCCGCGGAATTGGGAGATGCTGAGGCACTTGCCGCGGCCCTCGAAAACGTGTCAACCACGTTTCACGCGAAAGCCGGCGAGGGCGACAAGCTGTTTGGCTCGGTGACGAGCGCCGACATAGCCGACCGCTTGGCCGAGCTGGGGTTTACCGTTGACAAACGGCACATCGAACTGAAAGAACCGCTCAAGATGATCGGCATTCACAAGGTGCCGATCCGGTTGCATCCGGACGTCCGCGCCGAGGTCGAGGTGTCGGTCGCCAAAGAAGAGTAGTGCACGCAGTTCCGCTCGAGATCGCGTATCTCGACGGCCCGCGCCTGCTTCGGTCGGTGCGTGCCGCCGCCAACTGGGTTGAGGCGGGCCGCGAGCACCTGAACCGTATCAACGTCTTTCCGGTTCCGGACGGTGATACCGGAACCAACTTCGCCTCGACCCTCCGAGCCGTCGCGGATTCTGCGACCCGTCTCGGCCCCGCTCCCCTGGACGCCGTGGTAACGACCATGGCGCAAGCCGGCATCCTCGCCGCGCAAGGCAACTCCGGGATGTTGTTGTCCCAGTTCTTGCTCGGTTTTCGCAAAGCAATCGGCGACCGGCATACCGCCAAGACCGACGAGATCGCCCGCGCGCTGCGGGTTGGATCGGATCAAGTCGCCGTCGCGCTCGATGAACCGGTCGAGGGTACCATCTTGACCGTCGCTCGGGACGTGGCGGACGCCGCGGAGCGCTTGGCGGCAGGGACCAAGAACGTGGCGGAGTTCATGCGCTTACTCGTCGCGCAAGCGCAAGCAAGCCTCAACCGCACTCCCGAACTGCTCGCGGTGCTCCGCGAATCGGGGGTCGTCGACGCCGGGGCCGGAGCATTCGTGCGGATGCTCGAGGGCGTCGTGCGCCTGATCGACGGCGATTCACTCGATGAGACAACAGAGGAACCGCCGCCCGCCGTCCCGCATGCCGCAGCCGCTGCAACCGTCGCCATCGAGCGTGACTACCAGTATTGCACCGAGGTGCTGGTAAAAGGACAGACGTTCCCGGCCGCGACCGAGGTGCGAGCACACCTTCGCGATTTGGGCGGATCGATCGTCGTGCTGGCGACGGAGGAACTCCTCAAGCTGCACATTCATACCGACACGCCGCAGCAGGTATTCGACTTGGCACGCACGTGGGGCATCGTCGAGTCGAAGAAGATGGACGACATGCGGCAGCAGCATGAACGCCTGCACGATACGCGCCGCAGGATCACCATCGTCCTCGACTCGTCGTGCGATCTGCCGGACGAACTGGTTGACCGACACGGGATGATCGTGGTCCCACTCCAGGTGATCTGCGGCGATGAGCGATTCCTTGACCGGGTAGAGCTTCGCGGAAAGGATCTCTACGACCGAATGCGGAATGCGACGGTCCCGTTCACCACGTCGCAACCGACCCCGGGGGCGTTGCTCCGCGCGTTCGAGGACGCACGCGCCGACGCCGATCAGGCACTCGGGATCTTTGTGTCGGGCGCCGTGTCCGGCACCCTTGCCTCGGCGGAGTTAGCCGCCAGGGCAAGTGAGCTGGACGGGATCACCGTCGTCGATTCACGCACGGCTTCGCTCGGGCTTGGCTTGCTCGCCCTTCTCGCGGCGGAGCTGGCCGAAGCCGGACGGTCGCTTCCGGAAATCCAGCGGGAATTGCAACGGGTGCGCGATCAGTCCGGCGCCATGTTTACGGTGGACACGTTTGAAAACCTGCTGCGATCCGGTCGTGTCAGTCGCGGCAAGGCCTGGCTTGGAGGTTTGCTCGACTTGAAGCCCATCCTCGAGGTCGATTCGGGCGGGCGGGTGGTGCCCCTCGGGCGCGTACGCGGGCGCGAGGCGCTTATCCCGTGGGTGCTCGACCAACTGGAGTCCCGTCTCACCCCGCGACCGAAATCGCTGCGCCTGGGCGTGACCCATGCTGACGCACCCGATGCGGCGGACGAACTGCGCGCCGAGTTGGTACGGCGATACCAACCGCGGGATTGTCTCGTTACCGACGCCACCGCCGCGATTGGTGTTCACACGGGTCCGGGCGCGTGGGCGGTCTTTTACCAGATCGAGGATTGAGCGACTCCCCGCGCACGCAGAAGCCCAAGGGCTCGGGGCGCACCGCGCCGCGCCCACCGGATGTGCGGCGGGATGTCGATATCGCGGTAGCCACCCTGGACGAGCGCAAAGCGGCTGACATTGTCGTGCTCGACCTGCGGGGGCTGAGTGATGCATGCGATTTCTTCATCATCGCAACCGGATCGTCCGAGACCCATGTCCGCGCGCTGAGTGAACATGTGATGGAACAGCTAGAGCGAGCCGGTCGTCGGCCACATCATGTCGAGGGCATGAGACTGGGCCGCTGGATGCTCCTCGACTACATCCACATCGTCGTGCACATCTTCCACCCAACCCAGCGTCAGTTCTACCAGCTGGAGCGACTCTGGGCCGACGCGCCTCGGGTGACCGGGACGGCAAGACGGTGAGGATCATCGTGCGACGATGGCGGCTCCCTCGTGCCGTGTTTCTCGTTGCGCTTGCGATCCCGCCCACTGTTCAGGCGCAGTATTTCGGCCAAAACAAGGTCCAGCACCGAAACCTGGAGTTCGCTGTCCTCGAGACAGAGCACTTCGAGATCTACTACTACGAAGACGAGCGCGAAGCCGCAATTGACGGCGCTCGCATGGCCGAACGGGCCTATGGGAGACTGTCTCGAATCCTGGGCCATCGGTATCGCGAGCGGCAGCCCCTCGTCTTCTTCGCGTCACACACCGAATTCCAGCAGAACAATGTTACGACGATTGGCGAGACGACCGGGGGTGTGACAGAGCCGTACCGGCACCGTGCGTTGCTGCCGTTCACGGGTTCCTACGCGGATTTCGAGCACGTCCTGCAACACGAACTCGTGCACCAATTTCAGTTCGATGTGTTTGCCCGCGGCGTCGTCGGCGCCGGGATCCAACAACTCGTGGCCGTCAATCCTCCTCTGTGGTTCATGGAGGGCATGGCGGAGTACCTGTCGCTCGGGCCCATCGATACGCAGACGGCGATGTGGGTGCGGGCGGCCCTCGTCGCCGACGATCTTCCAACAATCGAGCAACTGACAACCGATACCCGCTACACACCGTACCGATTCGGCCACGCTCTCTGGTCCTACATCGGGGAGCGCTGGGGGGATGAGGCCGTGTCGCGAATTCTGCATTCGGCCTCAGTGAGCGGGGTCGAGACGGCAATGACGCGGGTGCTGGGCCGCTCACTGCGTGATCTGTCGACCGAATGGCACGACGCGATCCGGCACGCGTATTTGCCCCTCGTCGGGAATCGGCGTCATGCGCGAGATTTTGCGACACCCGTGCTCACCGAAGACCGCTCGTCGGGAACCGTGCACCTCTCACCGGCCCTCTCGCCCGACGGCGGTCGGGTCGTCTACCTGTCAGAGGGAAGCTCCTTCTGGATCGATCTCTACCTCATGGACGCCGCGGCGGGCATGCCGGCGCGCCGCCTCGTGAAGAGTGCGTTCAGCGCCGACTTCGAGAGCCTGCGCTTTCTGAACTCCGCCGCCGCGTGGTCGCCTGACGGGCGGCTCATCGCCTTCGTCGCGAAACGCGGGGGCGCGGACGACCTCGTGATCTTCGACACGCGGCGTATGCGCATCCACCGGCGCATCGCTGTACCCCTCAACGGGCTGACCACGCCGTCGTGGTCGCCCGACGGTAAGCGACTGGCGTTCACGGGGTACGACGGGGGGTTGTCGGATCTCTACACGATCGAGAAAGACGGCTCGGGACTCCGGCGCCTCACCAACGACCGATATGCCGATCTCCACCCTGCGTGGTCTCCAGACGGCAGATCGATCGCGTTTGCCACCGATCGGGGACCACAGTCCGATCTCGCGACGCTTCGGTTGGAACCCCTGCGCCTCGCGATCTACGACCTCGAGACAGGGTCCATCAAGTTGCTCGAGGGGATGGAAGGGAGAAACATCAACCCACAATGGTCGCCGGACGGCGAATCGGTTGCGTTCGTGTCGGACCGAACCGGCGTCCCGAACATCTTCTTGTACGAGCGTGCCCAAGGGCTCGTTTACCAGCTCACCGATGTGTACACGGGTATCGCCGGTGTCACGCCGCTCTCGCCGGCGATCTCGTGGGCGCCGAAGGCAGACCGGCTCGCGCTGACGCAGTACGAGAACGGAAAGTTCAATGTATACGCCGTCGATAACCCGCGTCGGCTGAAGCGGGAACCGTACGACGCCACACAGGACCGGTCCGTTGTCTCAACCCTTACCCCTCCTGGCACCGGCTCCGTGTCGATGCCATTGCCCGTGGGGTCAGCGGCCCCCGCCCGTGTTCACCGGAATACCAGAATCGGGCATGTGCTTCGTGCCGCCCCGGGCAGTCGCGACTCGGCGCGGCACACGCGACGGCCCTATCTATCCGTGCGTCGCCTCCTCGACAGTGCCGCGCTGGCCCTCCCCGACACCTCGGAGTTCAACTTCAGGCCGTACTCGGCACGGTTGATACCCGACTATGTCGTCCAGCCGTCGATTGGCTACGTCCGCGACAATTTCGGCGGCGGGATTTTTGGCGGAAGCGCGGTTGCGCTGTCTGACATGCTGGGCAACCGGCGGCTCTTCGTGGGCGCACAGGTGAACGGGCGTTTGGAGGAAGCCCTGATCTCGGCAGCATATTCAAATCTCCGGAGCCGAACGAACTGGGCAGTCGGCCTGTCGCAGGATCCGCGATTCTATTACACCGGTAGCGAGGTCGCGCGCGATGAAACCGGTGGCGCAACGCTCACGACGCGACTCGAACGTTTCATCGTGCGCCAAGCGTTTGTTCGAGCCCATCGTCCATTCAATCGGTTTCACCGAGTGGAGATCGGACTGAGTGTGCACAATGTGTCGCGCGACGCCATCGATTTCGTACAGCCGTTCGACCCGACGACGGGCATCGTGCTCAACATTGATCGGAACGCCGAACACTTGGAGACCGCCAACTTCCTACAACCTGTCGTGGCTGTGGTCTTTGACAACTCCGTATCGACGGGATTCGGTCCGTTCATCGGCCGACGAAGTCGGCTGGAATACTCCCCTGCGATTGGAGACTGGAGCTACCACCAGGTGCTCGGCGATTATCGCCGCTACGATCACTTGGGTGGGTTCTTCACGATTGCAACCCGGGCATTGTTCTTTGGTCGGTTTGGCGCGGAAAGTGGGCAGTTCCCTCTCTTTCTGGGAATGCCGGAGCTGCTGCGAGGGTACACGGCCGGTTCATTCCGGCGCCACGAATGCCTCACGGACGAAACCGGCCCCGTCTCCGGCTGCGGCGCGCTCGACCAACTCATTGGCTCGCGCATCGCCGTCGCGAATGCCGAGCTGCGCTTCCCCTTGATCGACGGGCTCGAGCTCGGGGCCCTGCCCCTCCGACTACCACCAATTCAGGGGGCCGTCTTCTTTGACGTTGGACTGGCGTGGCGAGATGAAAGTGTGCTCGTCCTTGGCAGAAACGAACGACAGAACCGCGCCAAGGATCGCTACAGAACCCCACTCACCAGCATGGGAGTCTCCCTGCGCACGTTTTTTTTGGGGTTCCTCGTGTTGCGCGGGGACTTCGCGAAACCATTGACGCGATCCGAACACGGCGCATACTGGACGCTGAGCATTGGCCCTACGTTCTAGATTTGTCGCCATGAGACCCAGAGTTCTCGTACTCGCCCTGGCGGTCAGCCTGGCCGGATGTAATGGAGAGTTGCGCAGAAACCCTCTCATGGGGCTCCTGGCGGAGGGGATCACCGAGCCGCGCGACAGAGGCCCCCTGCTCGCGTTCCGCCTGCCCGCTGGCGGCGGCGAGGCGCACCTCTACTACCTGCCCACCCTGTCAGAAGAGTCGTGGCGGTTCGACTGGGGACCGTACGAAACCAAGCAGTTGGTCGGATTTTCGGCGTCCGACGATGTCATTTACGCCATCACGACCGAGCAGTACTTGATCTCGCTCGATCTCGAGACCGGGCGAACCCGTCTCGTGGATAGCGCCGTTGTTGTCGCGACCATGGACGCCGCCGATCGCGCGATCGTGGTGCATGGTGACAGTACGCTCGCCGTGGTCCAGAATCGAGCGGTGTCCATCGTGGACACGCTTCCCGCGATTCCCGCCGCGTTGTGGGGAGGGGTGAACGGGCGCATTCTTGCTCTTGTCGAGCAGGAGGGGGCACGCGAGCTCATCGTGCTGCGCGAGGACGAAGATCCCGTGCGCCAGCCGGTTCCGGACGGAGACATTGCGGTCTCGAAGTGGGGTGACATGGCTGCGGTCGCCACCGACTCGGGCCTCGTGACGCTGAGCACCCGCGACCCCGTATTGGTGCGGTTTCTCTCCCTCCAACCAACGCCACGCCTTGTGGCGTTCTCCCCATCCGCCCACGAGATCCATCTGGTCCTCGGAGATCGGGTCCTCGTGACGGTCGACCGGTTCGACTTGGCTGAGACCCGGCGCATCCCGCTGCCGGGGAGCGCCGCCGCGCTGCGGCCCGATCCCTCAGGTCAGAAGCTCCTCATCAAACAGGAAGCCGACCAGGCCTTCTGGGTGGCGAACCTCGACCGGTATCGGCTTCGCTCTGTCGCCGGCGACTGGGACAGCGACCTTCCCGTAGCCACCGGCAGCGGTGAGATACTGGGCCGGCGAGGAGACAGCCTGCTCGTTCTCGCGGATGACAGCCTGGTGGCGCTCGGTGTATCCACAGCCCCGGCAGCCGACAGGTGGGTCGTCGCCCGATGGGAGGCACACCAGCCGGCGCACCAACTCTCCAGGAGCGAGACGTCAGACCCGGGATCGGCCGGACTCACCTTCTACGTACAAGTCAGTAGCTCACGCAATCCCATATGGGCAGAAGACTTCGCTCGTCGGCTGCGCATCGCGGGCATGACCGCGCTCGTGCTGCAGCCGGACGACGTGGATGAGCTGTATCACGTCGTCCTGGGCCCGTATTCCTCACGGCGGGAGGCGGAAACCGTGGGGCGGAGCGTCGGACTCCCATTTTGGGTGCTGACCCGCCAGGGAGGCCTCAGCCCATAACGCTGTTGCGCAGGCAGGTGACCGGGTCTTCGGGAAACGCTGCCCAGGGCGTACATTGTCTAGGTTCTCGACCATCCAGAATTCGTCCAACGCACCTCTCGATCCATGCTATGAGCACCATGCCATGCGGTTGACCCAACTCGAGCTGTCGGGTTTCAAGTCCTTTGCGGACTCGACCGGCTTGCCATTCGAGGACGGTGTGACTGCCGTCGTCGGACCAAACGGCTGCGGAAAATCCAACATCTCCGACGCCGTTCGATGGGTGTTGGGAGAACACCGAGCCCGCTTGCTGCGCAGCCAAAAGATGGACGAAGTCATCTTTCAGGGGGCGGCAAAACGGCGTCCGGTGAACATTGCAGAGGTCTCGCTGCATCTCGACAACAGTGATTCCTCTTTGCCGATCTCATATCGCGACGTCGTCATTACCCGCCGACTCTCCCGTAACGGTCAGAGCGAATACCTGGTGAACCAAGTGCCGGTGCGCTTGCGGGACGTGCAGGACCTGCTGAAAGGAACCGGCCTGGGCCACAACGCGGGCGTCGTTATCGAAGCCCAGATGATCGATCGGTTGCTTTCCGATCGCACTGAGGAACGACGGTCGCTGTTCGAGGAAGCTGCCGGGATCGGTCTGTATCGGGACCGGAAGACGAGCACCGAGCGGCGTCTCCAGAAGACGCTGGAAGACCTGCAGCGGCTGGACGACGTGATTGCGGGAGTCCAAACGCAGGTACGAAGTCTCGCGCGGCAGCGAGGACGCGCCGAGCGATACGCGACCTACACGACAGAGCGATTCAACATCGTGATGACGCTCACTCGGCGGGAGCTGCAGGAGTTCGAGGTGGCACGAGTTCGCCTCGCCGAGCGCCGCACCGAACTCGGCACCCGGATCCCGACATGTCGGGAGCAGCTTTCCGCATTGGAGCGGGGACGCGAGGAGCGGGTCCAGGGCCGGGCCACGGCCGAGGCAGGCCGCACGGAGGTCGAGCGACGGCTCGCCGCGACCCAGGTTGAAATCGAACGGCTGGAGGGTGACCTCAAGCTCGCCGCTGAGCGCCTGGAAAACGCGGCACAGCGGAAGGCTCGGGCTGCTGAGGAATCCCAGGAAGCGCGCAAGCGTGCAGCACAAGGGGCTCGGGAAAGTGAAGCGGCGGCAAACGAGCGCGCGGCCGCTGAATCGGCCCGGGCATCGGTGCAGACGGAGCTCGACCTCCGCATGGCGACGGAAAAAGAGGCGCGAGACCGGCTCGCCGCGCATCGCACGCTGGTCCGGGAGACCGAAGATCGGCTGCAACAACAGGCGGAATTGTTCCGAGCGCTGACCGGTGAGCGAACAGCGGGTGAAAGCGAGCTGACCGAGCTGCGTTCGTTGCGCGCTGAGGCGGACGAGCGTCGCAGCACGGCCACGCAGGAGCTCGAAGGCGCTGGTGCCAGGTTGAAGGAGACGGAACAGGCACTTGTCGACCGCGAGCGTGAGGACGAGGAAGCAACGAACGCCCTCGAGCACGCGCGGCATACACTCGCGGCGGCACGGGAACATGAGGCGGCGTTGCGGGCCGAGCGGCGCGGCACGCTGGAACGGATTGCGCACCTCGGTGCGAGACGGGAAGCCCTGGAGGCGCTCGAGCGAAATCGTGAGGGACTGGCACCAGCCGCCCGTGCGTTGCTCGAGTCACGTCGTCAATTCACGGACGATGGAATCTTGGGTCCGCTGAGCGACTTCGTCACCGCACCGCAAGCGAATGCCCAATTGGCGGAACGCCTGCTCGGTGAATGGCTTCAGGCGGTACTGGTCCGCGATTCCCAAACCGTCGCGGCAGTTCAGGCGTGGCACGCACGCCATCAACCGGGTCCGCTGGTGATTTTACCGGTCGAACCAGCGCCGCGCGCGAAAGCGCTGGCGGAGAAGTCGATGGCGGACCTCACCGTGTCGACGCCCGCCGAGGCGTGGGTCCGAACTCTACTCGCGGACGTTCAGAGCCTCGACGAGGAAGGTTTGGCGATTCGCCATGGCAACGGCGCAGTGTATCTGGCGGGAACGACGAACAGCGGGCCGCTCAGCCGTCGGGCCGAACTGGATGTCTTGGTGAAGCAGTTCAGCGACGCCGAACGCAGTCAACAGACGCTGAACCTCGCTGTCGAGCAGGCAGCGCGCGATTTTGCCGAGGCCGAAACCGGTCTCGAATTAGCGACGCGTCGGGCGGAAGAGGCCCGGGCGGTACTCCGTGAGGCGCAGGGGCACCATGATGATGCGATGAGGCGCTTCAAGCGAGCCGAACAGGAGGTCAGCGAGGCCCAGGCGTGGGTGACGCGGCTCGACGAGCGCATCGACGACCGTTCGACCCGTCTGGGGGAGGTCGTGCTCGCGCTGACGGATGGCGAAGGTGGCCGCGCCAACTTGGCGGCCGAACTCGAGAACCTGCGGGCGCAGCTTGCCGAGCACGAGGCTGCTCAAGAAGCTGCGCGGGAACGTCGGGTCCACTGGCAGGTGGAAGAAGCCCAGATTTCCGCACGCGAACAGGCCGCCCGCGACCGGGAAGAGCGGGCTTCACAGATGTA
>JBFHWR010000004.1:0-33639 GCA_041599395.1 Gemmatimonadales bacterium
CCCTACTTCTACTTACCAAAACTTGAGTGCCATGAGGAAGCGGCGTTATGGAATGACGTGTTTCTGCTGGCGCAGTCGGAGCTGGGGCTACCGGCTGGAACCATCCGGGCCACAGTACTCATTGAGAATATCCTGGCCGCATATGAGATGGACGAAATCCTATACGCGTTGCGCGACCACTCGGCCGGTCTGAACTGCGGCCGCTGGGATTACATCTTCAGTTTCATCAAAACGTTCAGCGGCCGGCCTGATTTCGTCCTGCCCGATCGTGGGGACGTGACGATGGAGCGACACTTTCTCCGGTCGTACGTCCGTTTGCTCATTGAGACGTGTCACCGACGTGGCGTTCACGCGATGGGCGGCATGGCGGCGCAGATCCCCATCAAACATGATCCCATTGCCAACCACGCCGCGCTCGACAAGGTCCGGAGCGACAAGCTGCGGGAAGTAACTGCCGGGCACGATGGCACCTGGGTTGCCCATCCCGGCCTGGTCCCGATCGCGAAGGAGGTGTTCGATCGGGGCATGCCGACCCCCAACCAGATCCACCGCCCGCTGCAACGCACGGTCGTGACAGACGCGGATCTCTTGCGTGTTCCCACCGGCCCCATCACCGAGGCCGGATTGCACAACAACATCAGCGTGGGATTGCAGTATCTCGAGGCATGGCTCAGAGGAACGGGCTGCGTCCCCATCAATCATCTGATGGAAGACGCGGCCACCGCGGAGATCGCGCGATCGCAGCTTTGGCAGTGGGTGCACCACGGCGCGAGGCTCGATGACGGGCGCGTCATCAGCAGAGAACTCGTGCGGGAGACCATTTTAGCGCAGCTCAACACGCTTCGCGCCGAACGCGATGCCACGCATTTCGCGGGCAGGCAGTTTCCGCTCGCTGCAAAGATCTTCGAACGAATGATCGCGGGCGGTCGTTTTGCCGACTGGCTCACGAGCAGTGCATACCGGTACATCGACTGAGTGGACAAGTGAGGCAGCACATGGATAAGCGCATTCTCGTCCAACAACTGGCGTATCGCTGGAAAAACGACCCGCGATGGACCGGCATCACACGCCCATACACTCCCGACGACGTCTGGAGCCTGGCCGGGACCCACCACATCGATTTTACGCTGGCCCGGCTTGGATCAGAACGGCTGTGGAATCTGCTGCAGCGCGAGCCGTACACGCACGTCCTGAGCGCGCTCACCGGGTGCCAGGCTGTTCAAGAAGTGCAAGCAGGATTGAAGGCCATCTACGTCAGTGGATGGCAAGTGGCCGGCGACATGAACGACGCCGGAGAGGTGTATCCCGATCAGAGCCTCTATCCTGCCGACAGCGTCCCCAATCTGGTTTCGCGAATCAACCGCGCACTGATGCGGGCTGACCAGATCCAGCACATGAAAGGAGACCAGACGGTTGACTGGCTGGTCCCGATCGTTGCGGATGCGGAAGCCGGTTTCGGCGGCTTGCTCAACGCGTATGAACTCATGAAGGCCATGATCGAGAAAGGGGCCGCCGGCGTCCACTTTGAAGATCAGCTTGCGTCGGCAAAGAAGTGCGGCCACCTCGGTGGAAAAGTGCTCGTCCCCACCAGCGAATTCATCAAGAAGCTCATCGCGGCGAGGCTTGCCGCTGACGTCTGCGACATCGACACCGTCCTCATCGCGCGAACCGACGCCTTGAGCGCCCGGTTGCTCGTAAACGACACGGACCCCTACGATCGTGAGTTCACGACCGGCGAGCGGACCTCCGAGGGATTCTTCCGCGTCCGGGACGGACTCGACTCCGCCATTGCGCGGGGACTGGCCTACGCGCCCTACGCCGACCTGGTGTGGTTTGAGACATCCTTGCCGGACATCACCGAAGCGCAGCGCTTTGCGGAAGCCATGCACGCCAAGTACCCCGGCAAGATGCTCGCGTACAATTGCTCACCCTCGTTCAATTGGAAGAGACACCTCGATGACGATTCAATCGCATCGTTTCAGCGTGACCTCGGACAGCTCGGATACAAATTCCAATTCGTGACGCTCTCTGGATTTCATGCGATGAATCACGCGACCTTCGAGCTGGCAAAGGGGTACCGGGCCCACGGCATGGCCGCCTACTCGGCCTTGCAGCAGCGCGAGTTTGCGTCGGAGGCGGACGGGTATACGGCGGTCAAACATCAGGAGTTCGTCGGTGCCGGATACTTCGATGCCATTACGAAGATCGTGACCGGCGGCGACACCTCTACGCTGGCGCTCGAGGGTTCGACCGAGGAAGCGCAGTTCGGCGACGACGGTCCGGAGACGGTCAAGAAGGCCTCGTAATCCCCGCCGGGTGCTTCCCGGCCACCAACCACGCACCTATCTTAGGCGCAGCTCATGCGCCCGGCACCGCTCCACTCCACGGTTGACGCGACCCATCCCGCGACGTCGATGCCCCAGCCTCGAGTGGTCTTCGAACCGTTGTACCACGATGCGCGCATCCCCGAGCGGAGCACCGAAGGCTCGTCCGGCTACGATCTGCGGGCCTATCTCAAGAACCGGACGGTGAAGACGCGTCAGGGATCGACGGGCGACATGCGGTCGATCGGCACCGAAGGCGACGCGGTCGTGTTGGATCCGCAAGACATTGCGCTCATCCCAACCGGGTTCAAGGCCCGGTTGCCGGCGGGATACGAAGCCCAAATCCGGCTGCGGTCATCGATGGCCTTCACGCGTGGGCTGATGATCCCCAACGCCCCCGGTACCGTCGACGCCGACTACCCCGACGAATGGTTTGTGATGGTGAAAAATGACTCGCCGCGGCCGGTCAGCATCGAACACGGCGAGCACATTGCGCAGGCCGTGTTGGCGCGGTTCGCCATTCTCCAATGGACCGACGGAACCGTGAAGACCACCACCGATCGCGTGGGCGGCCTGGGAAGCACCGGCGCGGACTGAGAACAGCGGTCGCCAGCCTCCTTCGGGCGTCAATCGCGACTCGCCAATCGCTACTCGCCGTTCGCCACTCTCCCGCAGTTGACTCTCCGGTCTAGACACTCGACCTTTCGAGGATCTCCAATCGGAGGCTCCACCCATGCCACAGTACACGTTGACCGTCAACGGGGAGCGCCGGAGCGTGAACGTCCCCGAGGACACCCCGCTGCTCTGGGTGCTTCGGGACGAGCTTGGCCTGAGCGGCACGAAATTCGGCTGTGGGATTGGCCAGTGCCGCGCGTGCACGGTCCATCTGGACGGCAGCGCGATCTTCTCGTGCCAACTTCCCGTCGCCAGCGTCGCCGGGAAATCGGTGACCACCATCGAGGGGTTGTCGCCGGACGGCACGCACCCGCTCCAACAGGCGTGGATCCGGGTTGACGTGTCGCAATGTGGCTACTGCCAGCCCGGACAGATCATGACCGCCGCAGATCTGTTGGCAAAGAACCCCAATCCCGCCGATGAGGAGATCGACGCCTGGATGTCGGTCAACATCTGCCGCTGCGGAACCTACAATCGAATCCGACAGGCAATTAAGGAAGCGGCCAAGGAGATGGCGGAATGACAGACCAACAAAAGCCGAGCGCGCTGAGCCGCCGTCGTTTTCTCGAGATCGGCTCGGCCACGGGAGTCGGACTCTTCGTAGGCTTTCACATCCCGGTCCGGTCCCGCTTCTCGCCCCTCGCCGCGTCCGCTGAACTCAATGCGTTCATTCACATCGGCACAGATGAAGTTGTGACGATCTTCGTAAACGAATCGGAGATGGGCCAGGGCGTTTTAACGTCGCTCCCGATGATTCTCGCTGACGAGCTGGAAGCGGATTGGTCGAAGATTCAGTCCAAACACGCGCCCGCCGACTCAGCCAAGTTCGGTCGTCAGGGCACGGGCGGGAGCAGCAGCGTCCGCGTTGGCTATCCCAACTTGCGAAAGGCAGGCGCAGCCGCGAGGGAGATGCTGATCGCAGCGGCCGCCGAAGAGTGGGACGTCGATCCCGCAACCTGCAACGCCGACAATGGATCGGTGGTCCATCCCGCCAGCAGGCGGCGACTTACCTTTGGGAAGCTCGCGGCCAAGGCCGCGACCCAGACCCCGCCGGACGATCCGCCGCTCAAAGATCCCAAGGACTTCCGTTTCATCGGCAAACCGATGAACCGGATCGACACGCCCGCGAAGGTCCGGGCCACGGCGGAATTCGGGATTGATGTGCGGGTGCCTGGAATGCTCACCGCACAGGTCGTTCATTCACCCGTGTTCGGCGGTACCGTCCGCTCCTTCGACGCGACTCAGGCGTTGGCCGTGAAAGGTGTGCGGCACGTCGTGCAGATTCCCAGTGGCGTGGCGGTGGTGGCCGACAATTTCTGGGCGGCCACGAAGGGACGTGATGCGCTCTCTGTCACGTGGGACGAAGGCGCACATGCCGGGTTGTCGAGCAGTACGATCACCCAGATGTGTCAGGACCTCGTGGAGAACGGGGCCGACGCACGCAACGACGGCAACGCCGAGAGCGCGCTCGAAGCCGCGTCCCAAAAACTCGAAGCGGTGTACGAGGTCCCCTACCTGGCACATGCCACGATGGAGCCCATGAACTGCACGGCGGATGTTCGCGCCGACCGCTGCGAGGTCTGGGCGCCAACGCAGTCACCCTCATCGACCAAGAGTGTTGCGCAGCGCATCACCGGGTTGGCCGAGGATCGCGTATCGGTGCTCACGACGTTCATGGGAGGGGGATTTGGGCGACGGTCGGCAACGGATTTCGTCGAAGACGCCGTGCACACCTCGAAAGCGGTTGGAAAACCCGTCAAGGTGATCTGGACGCGCGAGGACGACACCCGCGACGGCCACTATCGACCCACGACGTACAATCGGATGTTGGCCGGGCTTGGCGCCGACGGGCAACCAGTCGCCTGGATCCACAAGATTGCCGGCCCCTCGATTCTGGATTCGTTTGGCCGAGAGCTCCGCAACGGCATTGACGGCAGCTCGGTCGAAGGGGCAAGCAACATTCCGTACGGTATCCCCAACGTCCACGTCACCTATGCGCTGGCGAGTCTACCGATTCCCGTGCATTGGTGGCGCTCGGTCGGCAGCTCGCAAAACGCTTACGTGACGGAGTGTTTTGTCGACGAGCTTGCGGCCGCAGCCCGGCAGGATCCGGTCGAGTTTCGCTTGGGGCTCATGGGCGAACACAAGAGGCATGCGCGGGTGTTGCAGACCGCGGCGCGGATGGCCCAGTGGGGGTCGCGGCCCCCTGACGGACGCGCCCGCGGCGTCGCAGTGCACGAGTCCTTTGGCAGTTTTGTCGCCGAGGTCGCGGAAGTCTCGGTGGCGAACGACGGCACCGTGCGGGTGCACCGCGTCTGGTGTGCCGTCGACTGTGGTGATGTCGTCAATCCCGCCACCATCAAGGATCAGATGGAGAGCGGCATCGCCTACGGGTTGTCCGCCGCTCTGTACGGCAAGGTCGAGATCCGCGACGGCCGCGCGGTGCAGAGCAACTTTCACGATTACCCGGTGGTTCGGATGAACGAGATGCCACGGGTTGACGTGGAGATCGTAACGAGCGGTGATCCGATGGGCGGTATTGGAGAGCCGGGCACCCCGCCGATCGCACCGGCGGTGTGTAACGCGATCTATGCGGCCACCGGGAAGCGGATCCGCCGGCTCCCGATTGGGAAAGTCGTGTAGCAGTCCGTAAGCACATGCGAGGAGTCAGGGGACGCGCGCCTCTGACTCCCCGCGGCATGTCCTCGAATCACTTTGAGCCCGTCGCCCCGCGCTCCCCGCGACGATCTGCGGGCGAAATCACGACCCCCGGCAGCTTCCAGGTGGGCGCGCCCTCATCGACGACAAACGAACCGTTCACCAGCACGTACTCGATCCCGCTGGGATATTGGTGCGGCTCAAAAAACGTCGCGTTGTCTTGGAGCATGTCCAGGTCCAGTACGACCAAGTCCGCCATGTAACCTGGCTGCAGCAGGCCGCGATCGCGAAGCCCGAGTATCTGTCCCGGAAGCGACGTCGCCGATCGCACGGCGTCCCCAACCGAGAGCAGCCCGCGAGACACGGCAAACTCTTTCAGTTTTCGCGGGAATGTCCCGTAGACACGGGTATGCGTAAACCCGTCTTCTGGAAGTGTCACCCACCCGTCGGTGGCCGTCGCAGTCCAGGGTTGGGACGCGTACGGCTCGATGTCGTAGTCCGACAACGAGAACCCTCGCAATCGCGCACCGCCGGGGCGGGTCGCATGCCCTTCGAGTTGGAGGGCAATTGCGACATCCACGGGGGACGAGCCGCGATCGCGCGCCAGCTCTGCAATGCTCTTGCCAATATAGCTCGAGTCAGGATACTCGAAGACGATCACGTTCTCCGCTCCGCCCCGCCGCGCGATCTCGTGCGCGATGTCCCGCCGCAGATTTGATACCAGGTTACGGTCGGCGAGAACCCGCTCGAGCGAACGGGCATGGTCACGCTCCGCCTGCTCGCCGGGTTGCCCCGTGCGACGCGCCCAGCCGGGGATGAGCACCGTGTTTCCGTCACTCCCAGTCGTATTGTAGGGGTACTGATCTGCGTAGATCGAGACACCGGACGCCCGCGCTTCCTCGATCAGCCGAATCGCGGCGGTTGACGAGCCCCAGTAATCGGCGCCTTTGGCCTTTATATGACTTGCGACGACCGTCGCGCCCGTGCGTCTGCCAATGACAATCGTCTCGCGTACGGCGTCCAACAGGCTCGGCGGGCGACCCGCAAACTCGCTCGGCCAGTACCACATCGGATCGGCCCCTTCGCTCCGCTGGTGTGCCACGTAGACGCCTCCAAACGGAACGATCTCTTCGGTCAGGGCGACGACTTCTTCGGTGGTGCTCCATCGGCCCGGCACATACTCGAGTCCGGCAGACATGCCGGAGGCACCTTCGAGCATGGCTTGGCGTACCAGCCCCCGCATCTGCTGAACCTCAGCCTCCGTGGCGGCACGGCGAAAATCGTCTGCCAGAACGCGACGCCGTATCGTCCCGTGGCCGACCAACAGAATGGCGTTCGGGCCGATCCCGAGCGCCTCCAGTTCGGTCTTCTGCTGGCCAATCGGCCACAAGGACCGGCCGTCCTGGTTGACCACGACGGTGGTGATGCCCTGCATCACGAGGTTCGGCGCCGCGCGGCGCCGCTCGTCCGACGACCGCAACCCCCGCGCGCCATAGTTGGGCCCGTCCGCATGCGAATGGAGATCGATAAACCCGGGCGTGACGAGCTTGCCCGTGGCGTCGAGTGTTCGAGTCGCGTTGCTCCCGGCGAGCGACCCGACCGCAACAATCCGGTTTTCACGGACAGCGACGTCGGCGAGGCGCCAGGGATTCCCCGTTCCGTCCAGCACCCGACCCCCCAAAATGAGGATATCGAACTCCGGAACCTGTGCGTGCAGCGGAGAAACCGCTGGCGCGAGAACCAGTGAGACGAGAAACGAGGTCAGGGCCGTGCGTGTCATGGAAGCTTCCTTTGCATGCACAAGAGTGGGGTCTTGATTCAACATTCAACGTCCAGCGTCCAGCGTCCAGCGTCCCGCGTCCCGCGTCCGCCTCGTCCCCGTCCTAGACATTCGAAACGCGCCTAATGACTTTCCGATGACATGGCTGAACTGGACACCTATCTCTTCGATCTCGACGGCACGTTGATCGACTCAATTGGGCTGATCCTCGCGTCGTACCGGCACACGTTTCGCGCTCATCGGCGGGAAGCCCCGGGCGACGAGGTGTGGGTGGCCGGCATTGGCACGCCGCTCCGGACCCAGCTCAGGGCATTCACCGAAGATGCGGACGAAATCGAGCGGATGTTGGCCACGTACCAGCAATACAACTCCGCCCACCATGATAGCATGGTGAAGGCGTTCCCTGGAGTCCGCGACGCGCTGGATCGGCTGATCCAGCGAGGCGTCGCGCTCGGGGTCGTCACGAGCAAGCTCTCCAACAGTGTGACGAGAGGCCTCGAGGTCACCGGATTGACCGACTACTTCAAGGTGCTCGTGAGCGCCGACAGCGTGGAAAACGCCAAGCCGCACCCGGAACCGGTGCACAAGGCATTGGAACTCATGGGGGCGAGGGCGGACCGCACCGTGTTCATTGGCGACTCGCCTCACGACCTGGCGGCTGGGCGCGCGGCGGGTGTTCGGACTGCCGCAGCCCTGTGGGGACCGTTCACTCGCCGCGACCTCCAGCCCCACCAGCCGGACTATTGGTTGACTGAGCCGGCGGAGATGGCCACCTTCGCTGACGCGTAATCGGATGACCGGCTCGCGTGTTTTGCGCGTGCGTATGCGACTCGACCAACAGGATCGTTGACGGGCATGCCTGCACTCCCCGATTGGCTGCAAGACCCCAGAGTTCTGAAACTGGCCTGGTCCGTCGTCATCGTCCTCTCGCTCTGGATCGCGAGACGGATTGCGATGTCGGTGGTCTACCGGCGAAGCGACGATCCACGCCTGCGCTATCGCTGGCAGAAGTCGTCACGCTACGTGACGTTCGCACTGGGGATCCTGTTCATCGGTGCGATCTGGTCCGCCGCTGTCCAGTCGTTGGGGACCTTCCTCGGGTTGCTGTCGGCCGGCCTCGCCATCGCCCTCAAGGATCTCGTGGTCAATTTCGCGGGCTGGGGCTTCATCTTGTGGCGTCGCCCGTTCGAGGTGGGGGATCGAATTCAGCTCGGCGAGCACCGAGGCGACGTGATCGACCTCCGGATTTTCCAGTTCTCGCTGATGGAAATCGGTAACTGGGTCGATGCCGAACAAAGCACCGGTCGGATCATCCACATCCCGAACGGGAAGGTCCTGACCGACGTGCTGGCGAATTACAGCAAAGGGTTCAGCTATATCTGGAACGAAATTCCGGTCCTCATCACGTTCGAGAGCAACTGGGAGAAGGCGAAGGAAATCCTCATTAGCACGGTGACGGAGCACGGCGAACAGCTGACCAGGGCGGCCGAACAGGCACTCCGAAAGACGTCCGAAAAGTTCTTGATTTTCTACTCGAACTTGACACCGATCGTGTACACGAGCGTGGTCGATAGCGGCGTGCTGCTCACGATCAGGCATCTATGCGACGCCCGCAGGCGACGTGGTGTGTCCCAGCAGATTTGGGAAGATGTCTTGCGCGAGTTCAGCAAGTGCGACGACATCGACTTTGCGTACCCGACGACGCGGTTCTACGACAACCGGGGGGAGGGGAAGGAAGGCGCCCGCGCCCCACTACCCTAGACGTCGCCATCTTCAATCCGGCTGAGACGGGGTGAAATGTCGAATTTCTCTCGAGAAGCGCGCATGTCGTTCGTCCAGTTCGACCTGGAGCGGTGGCAGTCCGCCTGGGAACACCACGTCCGGTTCAACCTAGCAGAGAGCGGTGTGCATCCCTTGTCAGTCGCCGAGCTGATCCAGCTGGCGGGCGCCGATCTCGCGGATCTCGAGGGGATCCGCTTGGGGTACAGCCAGGCCGATGGGACCGCGGAGCTCAAGCGAGCCATTGCCGGCATGTATCCGGGCGCAAGCGAACACAACGTGCTGGTGACGGTGGGAAGCTCCGAGGCCAATTTCATCACCTGCTGGACACTGCTCCGACCCGGCGATCATGTCGCAATCCTGGAGCCGACGTACCGCCAAACGTGGGGATTGGCACAGAATTTCGGCGCAAGCGTGACGACGTTCAACCTCCTCCCGGACCGCGCCTGGGATCCGGATCCTGCCGACATTGAGCGGGCAATCACGCCGGACACGAAGCTCGTGATTGTCACCAACCCGAACAATCCGACGGGTCGGATTCTCACCAAGGCCACGTGCGACGCCATCGTTCAACGAACCAGCGCGGCGGGAGCGTGGCTGTTGGCCGATGAGGTCTACCGTGGCGCCGAACTCGACGACAGGCCGCCGGCAGACTCGTTCTGGGGAGCGTACGAGAAAACGATCGTCGTCGGAGGTGTGTCAAAGGCGTACGGACTGCCGGGGCTTCGAATCGGGTGGATTGTCGCGCCGGAGGATTTCAAGACCGCCGTCTACGCGCGGCATGATTACACCGTCATCTGCCCGACACCCCTGAGCGACTACCTGGCGCGGCTTGCCTTGGATGAGCGCGTCAGAGAACGGATTCGCCAGCGCACGCGCACCATTCTTCGGACGAACCTCCCGGAAATGGAGCGCTGGTTTGGCCAGTTTGGCGACGCAATAGAGTGGTGGAAACCCGAGTGTGGCGCGATTTGTTTTGCGCGCTACCGGAGCTCGATCAGTGCGATCGACTTGGTCGAGCGGATTCGTGCGGAGCACAGCATTCTCCTCGTGCCTGGAGAACACTTTGGCCTCCCCCGCTTCCTTCGCTTCGGGTTTGGAAACGACACGCGCGAATTGCGAGCGGCACTCGAGGTGCTCGGGCCCGCGCTGGCAGCGCTCATTCGAGATTGACGCTGCCGCGAATCCCGAGCGGGACCGAGCACCACATGACTGAGAACGCCAGAAACGAGTAGCTCCATGGCGCGGATCCGAGGCCCTTAGGGCAGCCGCGCCGGTGCCGGTGTGCGCTGTAGGTTGTCAGCGAGCCACATGGTAAAGAATTCGTAGAGGTTGACACGCGTCTGCCCGCCGGCGATGCTGTGCGTCTTGTTGGGATAGATTCGCATGTCGAATTGTTTCCCCGCTTCCTCGAGTCGATGGGCGAGCTGTATCGTATTCTGCACGTGCACGTTGTCATCGCCGCTCCCGTGCACGACCAAATAGTTTCCCGTGAGGCCGTTCACGTGAGCGAGCGGCGCGCCTTGCTCGTATCCGGTCGCGTTCTCCTGCGGCGTCCGCATGTACCGTTCGGTATAAATCGTGTCGTACAGCCGCCAGTCCGTGACCGGTGCCACGGCAAGCGCTGCCTTGAACGTTCCCCCGCCCTTGAACATCGACAGCGTGGACATGTACCCGCCGTAACTCCAGCCCCAAATACCGATACGACTCTCATCGACGTACGGCAGTGCTCCGAAGTATCGAGCTGCGGCAATTTGATCGGCCGCTTCGTACCGGCCGAGATTGAGGTACGTCGCTTTTTTGAAGTCGCGGCCCCTGGCGCCGGTCCCCCGATTGTCCACGCTCGCCACGAGATAACCCTGCTGCACGACCAGGTGATGCCACAGGTATCGGCTTCCGCCCCACACGTCACGCACCGTCTGCGAACCCGGTCCACCGTATACGTACATCAAGAGTGGGTATTGTCGCTGCGGATCAAAGTCGCGGGGCTTGATGAGGTATCCGTTCAACTCAACCCCATCCTCCACAGGAACCGTGATGAACTCCGGCGCATTCAGATCGAGTGCTTCCACCTGCTCGGTCAGCTGACGGTTTTCCGCGATCGTTCGGATCAGCTGTCCGTCTGCCTCGCGCAGCGTTTGCACCGCGGGCCGCGAAGCACTCGAGTGCGTGTCGACGTATAAGGAATAATCCGCGTTGAACTCGATGCTGTGCGTTCCGTCCGCCGAGGACAGACGCCTCAAGCCGCGTCCGTCCAAACCGATACTGTACAGCGGGCGTACCAGGGCGCCCTCTCCCGCGCCCGAGAAATACAACCGCCTGCTCGACTCATCGACGCCGTAGACGGCCGTCACGTCCCAATCGAACGGGGTCACCTTGTGGACAAGCGATCCCTCCCGGTTGAACAGGAACACCTGCGCGTATCCGTCTCGTTCCGAGCTGAACAGAAACTGGCTCCCCTCACCGATCCAGCTCGGCACCCCGGCATCGACCCAGGCGTCGTCCGTGTCCGACATGACAACGCGCGTCTTGCCGGACCGCACATCCGCCAGCAGGAGATCGAGCCGGTTTTGATGTCGGTTCAGCCGGGTGAGCCACACCTCGGTTGACGAATCGGCGAAACCCATCTCCGCGACGTAGATGTCACGGTCGGCTCCGAGGTCCACCCATTTGGTCTCCCCCGACGCGATTTCCACTACCCCGATCTGCACATGCGAATTGGCCTCACCCGCTTTCGGGTATCGTACCGCGGTGAGCTCCGGGTAGAGCGAGAGTTCATCGATGAGGTAGAACGGCTTGATCGCCGTTTGATCGAGCCGCCAAAACGCGACGCGGGTGCCGTCCGGACTGAACCGGAAGGCGTCGCGCAGGCCAAGCTCTTCCTCATACACCCAGTCGGAGGTCCCATTGATGACGTTCTCGTCACCATCAAACGTGAGCTGCCGTTCGTAGCCCGACGCGAGATTCGTGACGAAGATGTTGTTCGCCCGAACAAACCCAACCTGGGTGCCGTCCGGCGAGAACTTGGCAAACTGCTGTAAACCGGCAACCCTCGACACCGGCGCCAGCGTTTGCTGGTTGAGATCCCAGACGTAGAATTCGCCTTTGGTGTTCTGGCGCCACACTCGAACCGAGTTCGTAAAGATCAGGAGTTTGGACCCGTCGTTGGAGAACTCGTACGATTCAATCCGAAGCGGCTCGGTCTGGCCTGGCGGGACGAGATCCGATCCCCTGACGATGATTGTTCGCTCTGCGGATCGCGCATCAACCTGGTACAGATCCGACGATCCGTCTTCCGCGCCGACCGTCTCATTGAAGTAGCGCGGATCCTGCGACCATTGGACCGCAGCCAGATCGTCGGAAAACGTCGCTGAGCCCCAGATTGTTTGGTTGCTCAGCTCGGCAACCTGCGCGAGGCTGGTTGCAGCGAGCAAACTGACCATGAAACAGATCGTCAGTATTCGGGCGGGCAGGGTTGATCGCATCAGTCGTCTCAGTGAAGGGTGTCCTCGCGCACCGGGCACAACCGGCCAGCGCGTCACGAGCGTTCCAATTCCATCAGCGCCTCCTGTGCGCTGGGGCGTTCCAAGAGCCGTCGCGCGTATGATCCGTCGGGTCCGAGTTCCCACGCGCCGGCGTCTTCGAGCTGCATGGTAAAGATCTGCTCCATGCGCTGTTGGCAGGCCGCATCGGTCACCGGAACGACGACTTCAACCCGCCGGCTCAGATTCCGCGGACGCCAGTCCACGGAGCCGACGTAGAACTCGCCGTCGCCACCGTTTCCGAAGTGAAACATGCGGATGTGTTCGAGGAACCGCCCGAGAATGCTCACGACCCGGATCCGCTCTGACAGTCCCCGCACACCGGGACGGAGAACACAGATACCTCGGACGATGAGACCGATGTCGACTCCCGCCTGCGACGCCCGGTACAGCGCGCCAATGATCCGATGATCAGCCAATCCGTTCATCTTAGCCCAGATGCGTCCGCCGCGCCCGTGCTGGGCGTGATCGATCTCGCGTTCAATGAGTGCGAGAAAGCGATCGAGCATGTTCACCGGCGCGACGAAGAGACGTCGGTATTCCCGCTTCGAAGCATTCCCGGACAGCGAGTTGAATACGTCGTTCAGATCAGCACCGATAGCCGGATCGACGGTGAGGAGTCCCAAGTCTGTGTACAGCTGAGCCGTCTGCGCATGGAGGTTTCCACTGCCGACGAACGAGTATTGCCGCAATACGTCTTCCCTGCGCACCACAAGCCCAATCTTGCAGTGTGTCTTGAGGCCGAGAAGACCGTACACGACGTGGATGCCGCTTGCCTCGAGCGCCTTTGCCCATTCGATGTTTCGCTCTTCCTCGAAACGCGCTTTCAGTTCGACGATGGCGAGGACTTGCTTTCCGTTCCGCGCTGCCCGCACCAGCGCATCGACCACTCGCGAATCTTCGTCGGTGCGGTACATGGTGAGCTTGATGGCGAGAACCGCGGGATCGTCCGCAGCCTCGGCGAAGAAGCGCTCAATTGTATCAAACGAGTCGTACGGGAAATGCAGGAGCAGGTCGCGCTCTCGGACCATGTCAAAGACCGAGCGAGCAAGCTCCACCCGCGACCTGCCGCGAAACGGTCGATAGTGCAGTTCGGGAATCTCGAGTGCCGCGATGGCGTCGAGCGCTGTGAGATCCGGGAGCTTCTCATATTGATACACATCGGACTCACTCAACGTGCTCACGTTTTCCGCCTCCTCGAACTGAAACTCCTGGAGCAGCAGTTCCCGCATGGCTCGGGGCATCGACTGCTCGACTTCGAGCCGGACGACCGGACCGTAGGGTCGTCGCTCGACCTTTTCCTCCATCGCCTGGAGCAAGTCGAGCGAGTTCCATTCATCGACGGGCACCTCCGCACTCCGCGTGACTCGGAACCAGTGTCCCTCGAGAACGTCGAGTCCGGGAAACAGCGCATCGAGGTTCGCCGCAATCATGGCCTCCAGCGGCAGGAAGCACGGTGTGTCGTCAACGGGCAGCAGCCGATCGAGCATCCCCGGGACGTGCACGGCGGCAAAATGCTCCACCCCCGTCTCCGGGTGCCGCACCGTCACCGCAATCGCGATCGTGAGATTCGGAACATGCGGGAATGGATGCCCCGGAGTCGCGGCCAATGGGGTCAGCGCGGGAAACACATCTTCCTGGAACTGCTCGACGAACCTCGCTCGCTGTTTACGCGTCAGATCGGCCCACGCCACGATGCGGATCCCTTCAGGAGCGAGACTCGGCAGGAGTGAAGCCCACACGCAATCGTACGCTCTCGCCATCAAGAACCGGGCTTGGACACCGATGGCATCGAGCCGCTCGCTGGGCGTGAGGCCGTCCAGGCTCCGCGACGTGCTTCCGTGCTGGACGACATACTTGAGCGCGCCGACGCGAACCATGAACACTTCGTCCATGTTCGACGCAAAGATCGACATGAACCGAAGCCGCTCCAACAGGGGAACGCGCGCATCTTCAGCCAGTTCGAGCACCCGCATGTTGAACGCGAGCTGACTCGCGTCTCGATTGATGAACTGTTCCGGATCGGGGCGATGGGCGTCGAGCGCCGCCGGCGGAAGGGTAGGATCGGCAATCGCGGACGGCCGGACATCGGGAATCGGCATTTCGTCCGACAGAAAGAGCGACATCGAATCCGAAACCGGTGCATGCACGGCCCAGACGCGCCGCTCGTCCATGAGATCCGAGCGCGTCGCGACGTGCAGCGCCGCAAGTGTCCCGGCGTCGCGGAGAGCAGGTGACCCAACCAACGACACGGCCTGATCGACGAGCAGCCATTCCAACCCAAGCTCGGGATTGCGAGCGTGCGGAATACGACGGGCAAGCCAGACCTCCATCGCCGGCCGATCTCCCACCGCCTTCGCGGTTCCCAAGCGGCGCAGCTGCGCCTCGGCGCTGCCGAACAACCGGCGCAGCACGGTGCGGCATCCCTCTTCCCCACTCCCGGCGCCGGAAACGACAGTGAGCTCACCGCCCGCCACGCGAAGACCAATCCGCCCGTGATCGAACGGGAGAATTGCAATCTCACGCTCCGCACGAAAGGTGCCTTCGAGTGACGCCAGGTCCCGCGCACTGAAGAGCGCACGGGCCCGCGCCAGCTTGTCCCCCAGTACCGGCCGGATGCCGTACCGCGCTTCCAGATCACGCGCAATGTCGCTCAGCGCGGGACCGCCGGCTCCCACGCGCCGCACGGTGATTTCATTGAACGTGACGACCCGCTCCCCCGCCCGTGCCGTCACGTTGTCGTAGTGAAATTCGAACAATTCCCTGAACAGCCATCGATGACGCGCCGTGCGAACGACACAGTCCGTTTCGAGCTCGATCTGCGGGCTCAGCCGCTCAGGGTCGAACACGGCCCGGAGCACGCGAACCGCATCGTTTTCCTCGGCAAACGGCTCTTCGCCGTTGGACGGAATCGGCGAACTGAAGACACTCCCTTGCGTGGAACCGCTAAGCGTCTTGGTCCGAATCTCTACGGTGAGCGTGCCGATCCCTGCAGTCGCAATCCGGACACGGCACACCACACCCCGTTTCTCCAACTCGCGATGTGGCGTATCGAAATACAGGTCGCGGTAGAATACGCGGTTCGGGTTGCCTCCTCGGAGTCCCAAGGGAAGCGGATCCGCCTGCAGCCTCGTCATCAGATCGGCGCTCGACACGCCGATCCTGAGGACGGCGTCACCTGTCATCGAATTGCATGCCGTTGATTGCTGCTCCCGCGAATTCGTTACCCGTGTCCGGCGGCGGCGCATCGAGGAACATCGAGAAAACCTCCGACTGTTCGCCCTCCCGACTTACGGCGAGGACCGCGAGCCTGTTTCGCCCGTTGTGCATGAAATCGATACGCATGTACCCAGCGTCTCCGGCACAAAACAACCAGTCTTCAGGACAGTCAACCGGCGACGTATGCCCGAAAACGCCGGCCCCGCTCACGAGCGCGTAGGCTTCGCGTTCACCGAGTATGACCTGCAAGGAATGCTCGTGCCCAGCGGCGTACACGAGCGGTGGAACGTCCGTGAATGCAGCCCGGAGCGAATCCCTGAGCCGCCGGTTCAACGCGCTAGAAAGATCTTGTGGTGACACGCCGAGGTTTCGGGCGAGGGGATATATCGAGCCGATCACGGGAAGGGGAACCCACAACCACTCGTTGAGCTCGCGGAGGGGAAAGATATGCTGATCCCAATCGAAGTATCCACCGTGCGAGCCGGCTGTCCGGAGGGGGTGGTGTGCGACGACCACCGCGACACGATTCCCGGACGTGCGGAGCGCCTCGCGCAGCGCCGTGGTCACCTCCGCTTCGGAATCGGCGGGACACCGGGAGTGGGGGTGGGTTGGCTTGGCCTCCGAATGCAGCCACCACTGGGTGTCCAGCAGCAGCAGCCTGACCCGCTGACCGATGTCCCTGACCGCCGGGCCGGGACAGCCGCCGCCCGGCAACATGGTGGCCAGGTCTCCGGCGTACGTATCGATGTGATCGGCTTGACGCCTGATGGCGTTCCAGCCATCAGCCCCCGAGTGATCCCAGTCGTGGTTGCCCGGTACGAAGATTCCGGAAACCTGGTCGGCACGCAGGACGTCGAGCTGCCGGTTGAGCGCATTCTCGGATTCCCCGCGTGACGAGCTTGATGCGGCCGGCAGCCCTCTCGGATAGATGTTGTCGCCCAAGAACACGACCACCTTTTCGGTGTCCCAAGAGGCCAAATCGGTCGCGAGCGCCTGGAGCACGGGCTCGACGCCGGGCGCAGGGGCGCCCGCATCGCCTACGAGGTAGAGCGAGACGTCCACGGCATCGGGCGCAGGAGCCGTCACCCGCGACGGATCCGGTCGAGGAGCGCCCATGCCACACCCGACACCCACCGCCAGCAGTACGGCGAACGCCGGCAACGCGTTCCGCGTCACCGGGAGGCGTAAGACCTGCATTGTCCCTGAGAGGGGTTCAGCGGCGGCTAGGACTTCAACCCCTTGAGCGATCGGAACTCGGTCGCCACGATGTCCGGGGTGCCCTCGTCTTTCAGCCGCTGAAGCAGCGCGGTGGGCGAAACCGGTTTCCGCTTGCGGATGAGGTACTCCAGGGTCGTAACTCCTTCTTTGGGCGACGCAACCTCGATGAGTTCCCACGTCTTGGCGTACTCCTCGAATACCGTTTCGCTCACAGTCTGCGCGCGCTCTGCGTTGGCGGCATGCACCAGAACCAGAGCATTGGGTCGCTCTTTTTTCTCCTTACCCTCGCCCGCACGCACATGTTCACGTAACCGCTGCGCCTGGCTTGCCAGCTCATCCAGTTCATCGGGCGCCAGCGCCTCGAGTAACTCCGGGTCACCAAGCGCATGGGCTTCGCCGCGGCCCGACCCGGCGAGTCCCGCCGCCGTCGATGTCGATCCGCCCCCCCGGCGTTGGTCGGTGTACACGTTTCCGAAATTCGTGAGCCAGAGGCCCAGGATCACCAAGTTGAAGAGCAAGGACACCGACGCCGATACGTCGAGGGCGCGCACTCCCGCCGATAACCCCACGGCGATCGCCACGAAGATGTACACCGCATCCTTCGTGTCCTTGAGCGTGTTGCGGAATCGAACGGCCGCGACGATGCCGGCGAGACTAAACGCGAGCGCGACGCTGTTTTGGACGATCACAACGACGGCGGCGATCGCGATCGGCAACATGATCAGTGTCTGCACGACCGAACGATCGTACCCTTCCAATCGCTTGGTCATCATGTACACCCACGCCACGGGAAGCATCAGCGCGAGCGAGCCGGTGATGGCCAGAACGGTGCCGATCGTGCGCTGTTGCGGCGCCTCGAGATTGACTTGCGCGCTTCCCGACAGCAATTCGCCGAGCGCCGCATCACCCCCGGCGGTGGTTCGGACCAGTAAATCGTAGATGTCGGGAACGAACACGCGGAGCGCCCAGACAATCCCGAACAGCGCCGCGTAATACACGAACAGCCGGAGGAGCTGTCCACCTGTCCCATGAGCCCTGAACGAAGTCATACGACACCTTCCGACCCCGGCGGGGAGACCGCGTTACGCAGGAATGACTGGGAGGGCGAAAGTAACCTCGCCGAGAGGAAGTAACAACCAGCGCCGGCCCCGGCGCTCACGACGCCTGCGCGCGCGTGAACGTCTCCGGACAGTCGGTGATGATGCCGGCAACCCCCATGACGCGGAGCCGCTCGCCGTCGCGCACGCTGTTCACGGTCCACACATGCACAGGCTTACCCCGGCGTGTGGCGGCTCGGACAAACGCCTCGTCCACGACGTGCAACCGCCCGTGATACTCCGGCACCGTAAACGCCGCGTAGGCGCCGCGCGCACCCCACCCCAACCGTGCTCCACCCCAGAACCAGGCGGTCTCTCCCCGCGAAGCCGCCCGATGGAACGGGGGCCCGAACGGCTTGAGCGCCGCTCCGTAAAACGAGCCGGTCAGCACACGATGGATGGCGTTCTGGTGCCGCAGGGCGTCGGCCACAGCCGGGCCGACCCCCGCCTCCTTCAACTCGACAATCAGCGGCGTATCGGGAAACTGCTCCAGCACCTGATCGAACGTCGGGATCCGCTCCCCGCGTCCGGCATCGACCCTGGCGAGTTCCTGCAACGTGAAGTGGCTGACCGCGCCGTGGCCGTCTGTGGTGCGGTCGAGCGTGGCATCGTGAATCACCACCGGGACGCCGTCGGCGGTGGCCCGCACGTCCAACTCTAACCCGTCAGCGCCCTGCGCCAGACCCTGTTTGAATGCCAGCAGCGTGTTCTCTGGAAACTGATCCGAGGCCCCGCGGTGTGCGATGAGCGGTCGCGCCGACGGATCGAGGAGAATCACCTCACGCGCGCGCGCTCAGGCCGCCGCACAGTGCCGATCAAACGCCTTTTTCAGGTTTCCGGCGATCTCGTCGGGCGAGCGCCCCTCGATGTCGTGGCGTTCCAACATGTGCACCAATGCACCATCCTTGAAGAGCCCGATCTGCGGCGACGAGGGTGGATACCCCTCAAAAAACGAGCGAGCGCGATCGACCGCGTCGATCTCCATGCCGGCAAACACCGTCGTCAGCCAATCGGGACGATTCGGATTGGCAAGCGCAAGGCGTACGCCAGGACGCGCCGAACCGGCGGCGCAGCCGCACACGGAGTTCACGACCACGAGCAGCGTGCCATCTCGTCCGGTTTCAAACGCGCGGTCCACGTCAGCCGGTGTCAGCAGCTCGTCAAATCCAATGGTGGTGAGTTCCTCGCGCATTGGTTGAACCATACGCGGATCGTACCGATACGTTTGCATCTATCACTCCTCAGTCGTTGATAGGTTCTCTGGCTGCCACGGCACCGCCCGGCCCGTCACGCTCGATGCGGCAAACGAGGCCGGATGGAGCAAGCGTCCCAGAATCTCTACCCCGTCCGCCAAACGAGGACCGGAACGGTTGAAAAACGACGACCCGTCGACGACAAACGCGCGCCCCCTCCCGATCGCCCGTCCGCCAACGCGGAGCAGCTCGTGAGCGTGCCGGTTTGCCGCTTCGCGCGACGCTGCCAGTCCGAATCCACACGGCATCACGATGAGCACGTCCGGGTCGAGTCCGGCGACGTCGTTCCATGATAGCTGGATCGATGGCCTGCGAACATCCCCCACCAGGTTCCGCCCACCGGCGATCTCGATCATCTCCGGGACCCAATGTCCCGGCGCAAACGGTGGGTCCAACCATTCGAGTGCGAGAACCGTCGGTTTGGGATCCGCGGCCACCCTGTCGGACACCCCCGCAATCCGGCCTTCGAGTTGGCTGGCGACCACACGGGCCCGGGCCGCAGCCCCCACAGCCTCCCCGACTGCAACGATCGAGTCGAGCACCTCCCGAATCGAATGCGCATCCAGGGAGAGCACCACCGTCGATGTTCCCAGGACTGCAACGGCTCGTTCGACGAGGCTGGTGGGAACGACGCAGACCTCGCACACCGCTTGGGTGATCAGGAGATCCGGCGAGAGCTCCTGCAGACGGGTCTCGTCCAGCTCGTACACGCTTCCGTGCGTCGCGAGCGCGGCACGGACCGCACGATCGATTGCCCCGCTGTCGAGCCCGCTGGGTTCGAAACGAGGCCGGCTCACACGCGGCCGGTCGAGGACCTCCGGGGGATAATCGCACTCGTGGGAGATGCCCACGAGCCGGTCAGCCAGCCCGAGCGCACACACGATTTCGGTGCCACTCGCCAACAGTGAAACGATGCGCATCGACGCAAAATGACCGGCCTGGTACCCCCGAACAAGGTCGTATTTCGGCGCCTCATTGCGCAGCTTGACACTCCGTGGTGACGTGACAAGATTGCGGTCGGCAGAGGGGGTAAGCCGTCAACGGGGAGTAAGCATGACCTATATCATCGCCGAACCGTGCATCGATGTCCTCGACCGAGGGTGCGTGGATGTCTGTCCGGTCGACTGTATTTATGAGGGCGAAGACCAGCTCTACATCCATCCGGACGAATGCATCGATTGTGGCGCGTGTGAGCCCGAATGCCCGGTCACCGCGATCTTCCCGGAGGAAGATGTGCCGCCTGAGTGGGGGACCTACACCAGAAAGAACTACGCGTACTTCGAAACCGGCGAAGAGCGCCAGGTGGCCAAGGGCCGCGAATAGAACGGGGCCGCGAAGGGGCACGTAACCAACGGGGTGTGGCCAATGCCACGCCCCTTTCTCTTGGGGGGGTGCCGGTGCTCGACCCTGCCTGCCTTAACCCCACGGAATCGGGGCGGTCACGTCACGGGTGCCTCGCTCTCCACGCCGTCACCCTCGTATTCAAAAACGTCCTCCACGGTCGTTTCGAACAGCCGTGCCAGCTTGAACGCGAGTGGCAAGCTCGGGCTGCACTTGCCCGTTTCGACCGCATTGACCGTTTGGCGCGACACCCCCAACCGATCCGCCACCTCAGCCTGTGACCAGCGCCGCTCCGCCCGCAGTACCCGCAATCGGTTCTTCACGACATGATCCCCCGCATGGGCCTCATCAACCTAAGAAGATCAAGTTCTCTCGTCAATTTGTATAGTAAACTTTACTACGGCCGAAACAGCGGCGCCCCTTCTCAGGCCGGAACAGCCCGAGTACTATCGATGCCATGAATCGCACACCGACTCGAGTCGGCCGGCCAATCGTAATCGGCGTCGCCGGGGGAAGCGGTTCGGGAAAAACCACCGTCGTCCGGAAGATCGTGCAGGAACTGGGTCCCGAGCACGTGAGCGTCATCCAGCACGATTCGTATTACTTCGACCGCAGCGATGTCCCGCCGGCCGAGCGGGCACAGATCAATTACGACCACCCCGATTCCCTGGAAACCTCCCTGCTGATTGACCATCTCCAGTCGCTGCGAGCGGGACGGCCAGTTGACGTACCGGTCTACGATTTTGCAAATCACCGGCGGACCCCCGATACCCAGCGGGTGGAGGCGCGCACGGCCGTGATCATCGAGGGGATACTCATCCTCGTGGAGAAGGCGCTGCGCGATCTGATGGACATCAAGGTGTTCGTCGATACGGACGCGGATCTCCGGATCCTTCGGAGGATTCGCCGAGATATCGGCGAACGGGCGCGGAACTTCGATTCGGTCGTCTCGCAGTACCTCCAGACTGTTCGGCCCATGCATCTGGAGTTTGTCGAGCCAAGCAAGCGATACGCGCATATCATCATGCCGCCAAGCGGAGATAATGCGGTCGCGGTTGACATGCTAATCGCCAAGATCCATTCAGTCGTGTCTGACACGCGAACTGCCTGACTCGGCTGCGCGACGCGACCCCCCAGGCCGAGAACGATCAGCGCATCAGGGTCAAGAACAGGTCACGAACTCCCAGCGCCAATATCACCGCGATGCCAAGCGGCACGACGTACTTCACCCAAAGGAACCACAGTTTCCCAGCGAGGGGGCGATCGGCTCCCCGATTGATTTCCTCCAACCCCCTCCGCATGCCGATGACCCAGGCCAACGCCACGAGCGTCAGGGCGCTCCCGACCGGCTGCATGATCGACCCCCACACCAGGTCGCTCGTCAGGATGTACTCGAGGCTGAACATGGAGATCGTGCCGGCACCGAGGGCGGCCGCGCAGATCACGACGACCGCGCGACCGCGGGGCCAGCCAAATTCGTCCACCGCCGCCGTAATCAACACTTCGAAGGCTGCGACCGCCGAGAGAAACGCCGCAAAAAACAACAGGCCGAAGAACAGCAACGCAAAGACGGACCCCGCCGGCAGATGCGCGAAGATATTGGGAGCGGTGACGAAGGTGAGCGGCGGGCCGCTGCTCAGTTCCAATCCAAATACGACCGCTGCAGGGACGATGACCAAGCCCGCCAGTATGGCCGCGAGCGTTTCACCGACCCCGATTCCCACTGCGCTACGGGCGATATCGGTGTCGTCGGGAAGGTAGGTCGCATACGTGAGCATAAACGTTCCACCCAAGCTCATCGAGAAGAACACTTGGCCCAACGCGGCCGTGAAAACACCCGGCGTGATTTGGGAAACGTCTGGCAGCAGGTAGTATGCAAGCCCCTCCCGCGCTCCCGGCAAGGTGACCGTTCGCAAGATGAGAACGAGCAGCAACGCAAACAGGATGGGCATACCCACCGAGCTGACGCGCTCGATGCCGTTTCGCACTCCCATCGAAAGGACCACGACGGCAAGCGCCACAACCGCCGCTGTCATGGTGAATTGGCCGCGGACGCCTGCCAGCACCGAGACGAAGAAGGACTCCGGCTCGATCGTCACGATCTCGCCGGTCGCCGCGATGATCGCGTATCTGAGCACCCACCCGACAATGACGGTGTAATAGCTCACCGCCATGAACACGGTCACCACCAACAACCATCCGACGGCGCGTCCACCCCGCATCCCGATCTGCACAAACGCGCCGAGCGGGCCGCGCTTTGTCAAACGCCCGAGCGTCAACTCCGCCATCAACGCGGGAATACCCAGGGCCGCCAGCACGACCACGTACACCACGAGGAAGGCGCCCCCGCCGAAGGCTCCCACCATGTACGGGAACCGCCAGACGTTGCCGAGTCCGACCGCAACGCCGATGAAGGTCATCAACACGGCAAACCGGGAGCCGAATGCGGGCCGGGTCATGAAGCAGGAACGATGCTCACTGGTGCTGCTCGATGCGGGCTTGCCCCATCGTGGCCGGCTCCCTCAGTCGGCGAGCATGATCCGGACGGCATCGAGCGTTCCGTCGTTCGGCGCCGGGTCGAGGCCGAGCACGGAACACATCAACTCGTAGAGATGGATGTTTTGAAACGGAGGAACCGTCAACCCACTCTTGAATGACGGCCCGGACGCGACGAACAAGGCCCCCATCGAGCGCAGCTCGTGATCGTAGCCGTGTGAGCCAAAACCAAACCGTTTGCGATTGCGATCAAAGTAGGAACGGGACGTGATCGACCATCCTTCGTCGGCGATCGCAATGATCGGCGCGATCCGCCGATGATCGTTGTAGCGGTAACGGTCGGGAGTATCGCCTTTCCGGTAGACCTGGAGGTTGGGGTGGGCGCCGTGTAGGGCGTTGAACACGTTGTCAATTTCGCTCGCTTCGGGGCGAAGCGCGGCGACAGGATGCCAGTCGATGATTCCCGCGGTCCGCAGATCGATGTAATCGTCGAGCAGAATCGCGCGATCGGGCGTGCGAGCCGTGATACCATGATCTGACACCACGATGATATCGATGGTCTCGGTGATCCCCCGCGCATCCAGGCCACCGAGCAACAATCCCAGGAACGCGTCGACCTTCCGAATCGCCGCGCCGATCTCAGGCGACGACTCCGGGTCGACGTCATGATTCACGTCATCGACATGCTCGAAGTACATGGTCACAAAGCTGGGCCGTTCATCCTCTTCCAAATCCAACCAAGCCAGCACCTGTTCGACCCGCTCGGGCGCGGGAATGGTCTCGTCGAAGCGCTTCCAATACGTCGGCCGGTGTCCCTTGATTTCCGCCTCGCTTCCCGGCCAGAAAAACGACGCCGCAATCTGTCCCTGCGTCTCCGCCGTCACCCAGATCGGCTCGCCCTCCCACCACCGCCCGTCCTCCACCGCCTCCCTGTCGCTGAGTCGAAACGAGGCATTGAACACCGGGTCATACATCGTGTTCGCCACGATCCCGTGGTTTACGGGAAACAATCCCGTCACCATCGAATAGTGATTGGGGAATGTGAGTGTGGGGAAGACCGGCACGAGCCGCTCGGCCCGGACACCCGAGGCACTCAGCCGATCAAGGTTGGGCGTCTCGGTTCGCTCGATGTAGTCCCAGCGAAATCCGTCGATGCTGATCAAGATGACCGTGGGCCGCTCTGGCGCCCGCGAGAGGGCCGCCCACACGACGACGGCGAGGAGCAGCACCCCGCCAAGAGCAAAGGCACGGCCCACAGCTCGGCCAGCACCTGGCGCGGAGGTGGTGTTCATGGGGTCGTAACTTATCCTGGAGGTCGATGGGCAAGAAGTCCTCGCGGCGTACGTCGCGTTCTTGACCGACGCACGCAGGAATGCGAACGTTGTCCGCGGTTTCGCATCAAGCCAGAGCGTGCAACCGCCGCACGCCGTTCGTCAACCGCCTGGTGAGCAACACATGAGATTTGGCATCATCGGCAATCCTCGTTATCCGGCGCTTCGGGAGGTACTCGCCCGGCTCGAGTCTGTGGCGTCGCATCACAGCGTCGAATTGATGACGGAACCGGCGCTCCGGCCGTCATGGCCCCACGCTCCCGGCGAATTGGACGTGACGGCCGAGCCGCTCGTCGACCTCCTCATGACGTTCGGCGGCGACGGGACGCTGCTTCGCGGAGCGCGCCTGCTTGGATCGCTCGAGATTCCGGTTATGGGCGTCAATCTCGGACGGGTGGGGTTCTTGACCACCGCAACGCCGGCGACGCTCTCACAGGCCGTCGCCGCGTTCGTGGAGGGCGACTTCACGCTCGAGCCGCGACACACGTTGGGCACGACGATCGTGAGCGATGCAGGCGAGGAGCAGATGGGGGAGTTCGCGCTCAACGACGTCGTCGTCCACAAGGCCGGTGTCGCGCGCGTGATTCAAACCGTTGTCCATGTCGACGACGAAGAGATCGGGCAATACAGTGCCGACGGCATCATCGTCGCCACGCCGACCGGCTCGACGGCGTATTCGCTGAGCGCCGGCGGCCCGATCGTGGTTCCCAGCGTCGACGCCCTCGTGATCACCGCGATCTGTCCTCATACCTTGGCGGTTCGGCCGATCGTGGTACCCGGCACCGCGAAGATCCGGATCGAGCCGGTCCCGCCGCATGTTGATGAGGTGCTGGTCTCGTACGACGGTCAAGTGGGGACCACGCTGGTGCCCGGCGCGCACATTGTGATATCGCGGAAACCATGGGTGCTCCAGCTGGTGCGGCTCGGCAAAGAAGGGTTCTTCGAGCGGGTCCGCGACAAGTTGCAGTGGGGCGATCTGAGTGACCGGGAGGTCCGCCGCAGCGGCTCCCCCGCTACGTAGTCACCGGGACCGCACCCATCGGCAGGTCGCGGTGAGCCAACGCCGTCTGTTTCCGACCCAACCAGAACCCAACGACGAGCCACACGCCGGCAATCGGCACAGTGGCAAATGCGATTCCCGCCGAGCTCAACCCCAGCAGCCCCAAGGCAGCGTAGGACCACGCGCCGATTTGATCGCCGCCGCGGTAGACGAACGTGTCGATGAAGCTCTTGGCCTTGTACTTGTCCTCACGGTTTACGACGGTGTACAGCGTCTCTCGCGTCGGTCGCGCAACGGCAAAGTTCCCCGCCCGCCTGAGCACCTGAAACACCACCAATACAGCAAGCGTCGGCGCCACGCCGAGTGTCGTGAATCCCACGACGCACACAGCAGGCAACAGCGTGAGGGTCACCGCCACCCCCAAGAGTTTTATGAGACGTCCGGTCAGAAAGATCTGCGTCATCAACGTCAGGGCGTTGACGGCAAGATCGATCTTCGCAAAAAACGCGATACGGGAGCCGCTATCAGCCAGGTACCGTTCGGCAATTTCGAGTTGTTGGATATACAGCACCGTTGACGCAATGGTGAACAACAGCATGTACGCGCAGATGCCAAGGAGATACGTCGAGCGAAACACGTGGGTGATGCCGGCGAGCACGCTCCCGCCAATCGGCTGTTCCGGCGCAGCCGACCGTCCGCCGGCCTCGTTCAGCGTGACGAACCAATGCGACAGGCGCCTGACAAAGAACACGCCCGCTTCCAGCAGCACCACCGATACCAACAGGAGGTAGGCGGGGCCGACGAGCTCCACCAAAAACGCCGTGAGCGACGCGCCCACGAGACCCCCGAGCGTCCCCCCGGCGCCAATGAATCCAAACAGGCGCTTGCTCTGCTCGAGGCGAAACACGTCCGCCATGAAGGCCCAGAACACGGACACGATGAACAAGTTGAAGACGCTGGTCCATACATAGAACACGCGGCCCACCCACACCGACTGTGCCTCGGGAACGAGCTGGAGCACAGCGAAAAAAATGACCAGGTTCGCCATGAAGAACCGGTAGGTGATCGACACAAAGCGCTTGCGAGATAGTTTGACGACGATGGCGGCGAACAGGGGGTTGACCAACAGCATCACGATCAAGGTGCCGGTCCACAGCAGTGGGATGTTACGGACACCACCAGCGACACCCATCTCATCCCGAATCGGACGGAGGACGTAGTAGGCGGACAGGATGCAGAAGAAGTACGCGCCGGAGAGCAGGAGCGCGCCGATTTCGTCGCGCCGCACGTCGACGGCGCGCTGAAGCAAGCCGGCGGCGCCCTGCCGTTCAGTTCCCATCCGCTAGAACATCAATGATTCCCGTGGTGTCACGCCTGTGGCAGAGAGTCGTAGTACTCCATCATCCGCTTGCGCAGTGCCGGGTCAGGCAGGCTGCCCGTCGCCGCGCCCAAGTTGTCGATGACGTATTCCGGCTTGTCGGTTCCCGGAATCGGACAGGTAATGGCCGGATGTGAGATGATGAACTTCAGGAAGACCTGCCCCCAACTCGAGCAGTCGATTTCGTGCGCCCACTCCGGCAAGGGCCTGTTCCCCACCCGGCGAAACAGACGGCCGCGGCCAAACGGTAAGTTGACGAGCACGCCGATGCCTCGATCCAACGCAATCGGCAGCAACCGCTCTTCGGCCCGCCGCTGCCCGAGCGAATAATCGAGCTGCACGATGTCGAGCGCCTTCGTCTCCATCAGACGGGCGAATTCGTCGTACTGGCGAACGCTCGACGTCGTCATGCCCGCGTACCGCACACGACCCCGCTCCTTCCATTCCAGCACATTGCGCCATTGCGTCTCGAAGTCGCGAATGTTGTGAACCTGCATCAGGTCAATGGTCTCAGTGTGCATTCGCGCCAAGGAATTCCGCATCTGTTCGATGCCCTCTTGGCCGAGATTCTCACCGCGGACGCTGATCTTTGTGGCGAGAAAGAGATCGTCCCGGACGCCCAGTTCATGGATCATCTCACCAAACAGCACTTCCGCTCGCCCATAGCTCGGCGACGTATCGACGACTTTCCCACCCATTGCCGCGAACAGGCGAACCGTCTCGCGGAGCGTCGGAATCAACTCACTCGCCGGATTGGAAAACTGCCTCGTTCCCATCCCCACGGCTGGCACGCGCTCCCCCGAAGAGGGAATGGTCCGCATGATGTATGTGGATTCTTGCGCGGAGGCCGCAGTCCGGGTCAGAAACATGGCGGCCCCGGTTCCGAGTCCCAGCTTTATGGCATCGCGTCGAGAGAGCTTCATGGTTCTTTCTCCGTCGGGAGCGGGAGGGTGGCTTGAGGTTTCCGCTTCAAACCCAAATACGTCTGGGCGAGTTGATCCGTTGACAGGTGGTTGAGCAGTGAGGATCGATGAGCGAGGGATTGCTGCACTTTGCACTGTGAACCTTGCGCTCCCCGCCAATCATTCTCTACCACCGCTCACCACTCTCCACTCTCGACTCTCCAATCTCCACTCTCCATTCTCCATTCTCCACTCCCACTCACCTCCCATGCCACGCGGCGAGCACCTCCGCCTCCCGTGCCGGCGCGAGCCCGGCTCGCAGCTCGGCCTGCCGCTCAGGCGACCGTGACTTGTGGTAGTCCAACGTGTCCTTGGCCGTCACCGCCAGAGGCCGATACGTGAGCCCGTGCTCCAGCGAACGCGTCAGATCAAACCGCTGAAACCCCAGGCGGTTCCCCCGCGGTGGAATCCAGCACGGCATGTCGGAGTAGGGCCTGACTTGGTGCGTCGCGAGGAAGTCGGCGTCCACCCACGTAAACGACACGGGCGTCGCCGTCACCGCTCGAATACCGTAGAGCAGCTCAGCAAAGGTCAACGGGGCCCCCGGGCCCAAGACATTGAAGACACCCGTGACGTCGCGCTCCAAGAGATGGATGTACCACTCGGCAAGATCACGCACGTCGATGAACATGACCGGATCCGTTGGATCGCCGGGGGCGAGGACTTCGCCGCCTCGATCGATTCTGGCCGGCCAATAGGTGAACCGATCCGTCTGGTCCCCGGGGCCCACGATCAACCCGGGCCGCATGATCAACGATCGCTCGCCGAAAGCTCTCCTGGTCTCCATTTCGCAGAGGACCTTGCTGGGACCGTACGGGACCCGCTCGCCACGGTCGATCACCGCCGGATCGACTTCATGCAGCGGACCGTCCACATCCATGCCGACCTTGCTGAAGTCCGAGTAGACCGACCGGGTGGACGTAAAGAGGTACACGGCCGTCGCATCCTTCAACAGCTGCGCCGAATCCCGGACCCATTTCGGGTTGGTTGCCGAATTATCGATCACCGCGTCCCACGTTCGGTCCTTCAACGATTCGAGGTCGCCGTTCCGATCTCCGCGCAGCTTCTCGACGCTCGGAAACAGATGCGTATTGGTTCGACCACGATTGAAGAGCGTGACCGTGTGACCACGCTTCATGGCATAACGCACCATGTGGGGACCGATAAACCCCGTGCCACCAAGGATGAGAATCCGCTTTGCGCGCCGGCTTCGTGATCCTGCTACCAGCCCATGCATGTCGATGGGTAGACCGCCCATGCTGACCGCCCCGCCAAGCACGGCGGACATTCTGACGAAATCTCGACGTGTGGACATGACTAGCTCCGCTAGTTGAGCTCAAATGGTGCGCCGCCCGACTAATGTTGCGCCGGAAGGGTCCGGAGGGCCAGGGGTAGTAGGTAGGGGGTGGTAGGTGGTAGGAGCTACGAGTGCAAGTGCTCGGTGCGTAGTTCCGGGATCGGCTCTCCCGACCCAGTACTTACGACCGCACACCTACCACCTATCACCCAACACCTTTAACCTTCCTGACAATGCTCCCCGGCACTCCCTTTCATGCCAGAACACGCGTCCTGTGCCAGAGCCAGAACTGGCGGCGTTGGGCAGGTCGTATCGTGGCCGGCTCCTACGAGCTCACACACGATTGGGAGTACTTTGCCATCAGAAACCGGGCGGCGGTGATTGACGTGTCGCCGTTGTTCAAGTACGACGTGCAAGGTCCCGACGCTGAAGCATTCTTGAATCGGGTCGTCACGAGAAACGTCGCGCAGTGCGCTCCGCGGCAGGTTATGTACACCCCGTGGTGTGACGAACGGGGAAAAGTGGTCGATGACGGAACGTTGTCCCATCTTGCACCCAACAGCTACCGCCTCACGGCAGCGGAGCCGAATCTCCGCTGGTTGGTGGATAACGCTGCGGGCTTTGACGTCGAGATCGGGGAACGCACCCAATCGGTCGCGGCGATGGCAGTGCAGGGACCACGGGCACGCGCGGTGCTGCAGCGCGCCACCGATGCCGACCTCGACTCGCTCAAATTCTACCACCTCACATTGGCGACAATTGCCGGCATCCCGGTGACCATCTCCAGAACCGGCTATACGGGCGACCTCGGGTACGAGGTTTGGGTCGAGGCCCAACACGCCGTTGCGGTTTGGGATGCAGTGATGGCGGGTGGAACGGATTTTGGCATCACGCCGGCCGGCATGCTGGCACTCGACGTCGCCCGGATCGAGGCGGGATTGTTGCTCATCGACGTCGACTACATCTCGGCCCAGAAGGCGCTGATCGAGCGGCAGTTCTCTTCTCCGTTCGAGTTGGGTCTCGGGTGGGCGGTCAAGTTCGATAAGGGGGATTTTGTTGGGCGCGACGCTCTTGTCGCCGAAAAGGAGCGCGGACCGCGCTGGCGATTCCGAGGCCTGGAACTCGAATGGGACGATCTCGAGACCGTGTACGGAGAGGTCGGCTTGCCGCCCCAACTTCCCGGGAGAGCCTGGCGGACCAGCGCCCCCGTCTACCGAGATGGCCAGCAGGTTGGTTACGCCACCAGCGGTTGCTGGTCCCCGATACTCAAGAAATACATTGCGCTCGCGCACATCCGCGCCGACCATGCCGCTGTCGGGACGCGTGTCGGCATGGAAGTCACTGTCGAGCACCAGCGTAGAGAGGCGGGCGCGCGTGTGGTGCTGCCGCGGTTCTTCGACCCCGAACGCAAGCGATCCTGCCCATGACGCCGGCTTCGCGGTACGACGCGATCGTTATCGGCGGTGGTCACAATGGCCTGGTGAACGCGGCGTACCTTGCGCGCGCAGGGAAGAAAGTGCTCGTGCTCGAACGACGACATCTCGTGGGCGGCGCGGCGGTCACCGAGGAGATATATCCCGGGTTCAAGTACTCGGTGTGTTCGTACGTCGTGAGCCTGCTCAGACCCGAAATTGTGCGAGAACTCGACCTCGCAAGGCACGGTCTCGAAATTCTCCCGCTCGAAAGCACATTCACCCCGGGACGGAACGGGCATTCGCTCGTGAGGTGGGCGGACCACGATCGGACACGAGAGGAGCTGTACCGCCACTCCCCGCGGGATGCCGAAGCCTATGATGATTTCGGGAGGCTGATGTATCATCTCGCCCTCGCGGTCAAACCGCTGCTTTCGACCATTCCCCCCGACCCGACATCTCTTCGTCCCCGCGAGCTTCGCAGCTTGCTCAAACTGGGCCGGCACGCGCGGGACTTGGGCGCGGACAAGTTTCACGCGCTGTACAAGCTGATGACGATGAGTGCTGCGGATTTTCTCGACGAATGGTTCGAGACGGAACTACTCAAAGCGACCATGTCGGCGAGTGGAATCATCGGCACGTTCCTCGGACCGCGCTCGCCCGGCACGGCGTATGTGCTGCTCCACCACTACATGGGGGAACTCGACGGGACGTTCCGGGCGTGGGGCTTTGCACGTGGAGGTACCGGCGGGGTGAGCGAGGCCATTGCGAATGCCGCCCGGGGCCATGGCGCGGAGATTCGCACGAATGCGCCCGTGGCACGCGTGGTCGTCGAGCGGGATCGCGCAACCGGTGTCGTGTTGGCAAACGGGGATGAGTTTCACGGCCGCGTGGTCGTGTCCGCGTTGGACCCAAGACGCACGTTCTTGAGCCTGATCGATCGCGACCGCCTTCCCGCTGAATTCGTGCGCGATATCGAGCGTTTCCGGATGCGTGGTTCCTCCGGCAAAGTGAACCTCGCGCTGAGTCACCTCCCCGACTTCACGTGCCGTCCCGGATTGGGGCCTCACCTGCGGGGCGCAATCTCCATCAGCCCGAGCGTACGTTATCTGGAACGGGCGTATGACGACGCGAAGTACGGAAATTTCTCCCGGCGGCCCTACCTCGACATGGTCGTTCCGTCGCTCATCGATCCCGGCATGGCGCCTCCGGGCAAACACGTCATGTCCATCTTCGTCCAATACGCGCCGTACGATCTGACGGGCGGATGGAACGACGCGAAGCGGGAGGAGTTCGGGGACAACGTCATCGAGACATTGGCCGAGTACGCGCCGAACATCCGCGACGTCATACTGCATCGCCAGGTGCTGACGCCGTGGGACCTCGAACAGGACTTCGGGCTCACCGAGGGGAATATCTTTCACGGAGAGTTGACGTTGCAGCAGCTCTTCTTTCTCCGGCCTGCTCCGCCGTGGGGCGCCTATCAGACGCCTGTGCGAAACCTCTACCAGTGTGGGTCTGGGACGCATCCGGGCGGAGGAATCACGGGCGCTCCGGGTCGACTGGCGGCCCTCCGGATCCTCGCCGATCTCGGCGGGCGCGGCGGCCGATGAGCCCCACGTACGACGCCGTCGTCATTGGCGCGGGGCACAACGGTCTCGTGACGGCCGCGTATCTCGCGCGGGCCGGGGTGCGCACCCTCGTGGTCGAGCGACAGCAGATGATCGGGGGCAGCGCGGTGACCGAGAGTGTCTTTCCCGGCTTCCGAGTAGATCTCGGGGCGCACTGGTTCGGATCACTTCACCCGGCGGTGCAGTCGGATCTCGCGCTCCACAACCACGGGCTCGAGGTGATTCGCGCGGATCCGACCGTGTTTGCACCGCACCTCGACGGCCGACACCTCCTATTGTGGCGGAGCCCGCGCGAGTCGGCCGATGCCATCCGCGCGCTGTCGCAAGCCGATGCGGATAAGTGGCCGGCATACTGCGATGCGATGGCGAAGATCGCGCACTTTCTGCAACAGGTGTATCACGCCGCGCCGGTGCACGTACCTGCACCGGAACGAGCGGACCTGTGGACCTTGCTCCGACTCGCGCGGCGTTTCCAAAAACTTGGCAAGCGAGACGCGTTCGAACTCCTCCGCACACTCCCGATGTCCGCTGCCGAGCTGTTGGACGATTGGTTTGAGACGGATCTCGTGAAAGGGACGCTGGCTGCTGCCGGAACCACCGGCGTGCTCCAAGGCCCAATGAGCGCGGGGACGGCCTTCGTCATGTTGCATCAGCTCGCGTGCGGAGAACCAGCTATTCCTCGCGGCGCCCACTTTGTTCGCGGCGGGATCGGCAACTTGACGTTCGCACTCGGCAACGCAGCCCGCGCCGCCGGCGCTGAGATCAGAACAAGCGCGCGGGTTGAACGGATAGTCGTGGATGCCGGCCGCGCCACCGGCGTGGTCCTGCATACCGGGGAACAGATCACCGCCCGGCACATCGTCTCGAACGCGGACCCTCGGCGCACGTTTCTGGACCTCGTTGGACCGTCGCGTCTGGATCCCAGCTTCACGAGAGCTGTGCGCAGCATAAAGTTTCGCGGCGCCGTCGGCAAAGTGCATCTCGCCGTCGACGCACTCCCCAACTTCACCGCCCTGCCAGGAGACGGGCCGCATCTTCGTGGCTTGATCTCGATCAGCCCCAGCCTAGGGTATCTCGAGCAAGCGTACGATGACGCCAAATACGGCTCCGTATCCCACAAGCCATACCTCGAAATCGTCATTCCATCGCTGACGGACGCATCGCTCGCGCCACCTGGTCAGCACCTCCTCTCGATCTTCGTCCAGTACGCACCCTACCATTTAGACGGCGATGGCTGGAACGGCGA